>OMVB01000122.1 GCA_900314395.1 uncultured Prevotellaceae bacterium
AAAGTCGAAAGGCTAGTGGTTGGCCTCTTTTTCTATTTCAGTGTTCCTAATGTCCCCAAAACTGGGACGATGGAAGCAAAATAGCCATTAAATGCGCTTAATGTCCCTTTGTTTATGACGTTAGATACATTTATGGTATGAAGTTGTTGGAGGGAGGGTATCCCTTCCTCCAACACCGCCGTCGATCCGGAGGTTTGGCTTAAGTAGATATTATTAAAGCAATACAAAAGACAATTCAAAGTCCATGGACCCTTATTATTTGGACTTTGAATTGTCTTTTTGTTTGCTGTAACAACAAATCTGTTTTAGCTAAATCCGGATCTGTTGTTTAAACTTTGCGCAGTCTTTTGAAGACTACAGATTGGGATTCTCCTTCTTCCAGTCTGCTACTGCAGGGATGATACCAAGGGTAACGATCTCGTCGCGCATCTTGCAAAGGTGCTCGTAAGAAGCCTGGAGGTCTGCCATCTCTTCTGCGCTGCCCTCGGGGTTGGTGAAATGAACACCGGTAGCATCGATAACGGTAGGCATAGCCATCATTACGTTCTTGTACTGTGCGTTGTTAACGTAAGTACCTGCAGGCCAGGTGAATTTCTCACCGCCCATAGAAGCCTCGATCATCTTTACAGCCTGATATGCAGGGCTCTGGAATGAGCTGCGGCCGCGAAGCTTGATGATGTTGCTACCACCCTGGATGGTGTTGTGCTTGATCTCTGCGAACCTCTCTGCAGAAAGATTGAGCTCTGCAAGGGGCTTGCCGTCAACTTTAACCTTTGATGCGAATACTGCCATAGCCTCTCCGTGGCCACCGTAAGTGTAAGAACCGGTAACCTTGTACTGAGCTACGCCGAACTCCTGCGCAAGAGCCTCCTGCAGACGGGTGCTGTCAAGAGCTGCAAGTGAAGTGAGCTGGCTGGGCTTAAGGCCTGAGTGGATGAGTGCTGTAAGAGCGGTAACGTCTGCAGGGTTGAAGATAACCACTACAAATTTTACGTCAGGGCAATACTTCTTGATGTTGTCACCGAACTCTGCAGCAATCTGGCAGTTGCCTTTGAGAAGGTCTTCACGGGTCATGCCTTCCTTGCGGGGAGCACCACCGGAAGAGATGATATACTTTGCATCCTTGAATGCAACAGCGGGGTCGATGGTAGCGGTAAGGTTGATACCGGGGAATGCGCAGTGATCCATCTCTGCGAGCACACCCTTAAGACCGGGCTCGAAGATATCATACAGGCAAATGTTTGGAGTCAAACCCAGCATGGCTGCGGTCTGAACCATGTTTGATCCGATCATTCCGGCTGCGCCGACAATGAGGAGCTTTTCATCAGTGAGAAATTTCATGGTGTTTTTATAGTTTTTTAAGTTCTTTCTGAAAAGTTTGACAAAGATAAGAAAGAGTTTTGAGAAAAAGTAGTATATTTGCCGATGTTTATTTGACAATGAGACAATGGAGCCTCCCAGTTCAATCAATAACAGAGAATCTGTAACGGATCCCTTAGCGGATGATCCGTTATCGCAGACCTTTATCCTTGATTCATATTATGTGTCCGCCCGCACCTGAGGTGTCGGGAGGCAGAACTGTGTTTAAGCGCTCTTAAATATATTATTTATGGGACTATACCTTAAAAAGACATTAGAAAACGGAGCAACCGTAGCGGTTTGGCAGATAACAGAGACTGAGGAAGAGCTCACGCGTCTTAGCGCCACCCCCACGGACGAGATGGAAGAAATCTCATTCATCAAGAGTGAATCCCTCCGCAAGCAGAGGCTCGCAGTCCGCGCCCTCCTGGGAGAACTCTTCGAGGACAAAGTATACCTCAGCCACCATGACAACGGCAAGCCTTACCTGGAGAACATGGTGACCAACATCAGCATCACCCATACAGAAAAATATGTAGCCGTCATCCTTCACGATGAAGAGGATGTGGGCATCGACCTTGAATCCATGGACCGTGACTTCTCTGCAGTGGAGAAGAAAGCCCTGTCAGAGGACGAGATCGACGACCTTGACGATGAGCGCCGCAACGAGCAGCTGGCCATCTACTGGTGCGCCAAGGAAGCCATCTTCAAGAGAGTGTCGGCATACAGGGTAGACTTCGCGGAGCAGATAGAAGTGGAAAGGTTCCGCCCCCGCGGGGAAGGCGAACTTGAGGCAACTTTCATTCACAAAGACGGTTACGAGGAAGAGTTCGAGCTGGAATACCTTACCTTCGACCGCCATGTACTGGTCTGGGTAGTGGGGTAGTGGATAACATGTAACAAAGTTGTTACCTATTTGGAATTATTCTAAATTAAAATTTTTTGTAAAACGCTGTTAATCAACAAATTAACAGCGTTTTTTGAAATTGTTCATAACTTTATTTTGCAAATCCTTGGGTTTTAAGAATCTTTTATTCTAACTTTGTTACCCCGGATTCGTAGCAGAGTCCGGTCTTTTAGAACAGAACAATAAACCTAAACACTGCCAGATATGGTTAAGCACGTCATCAAACGCGACGGAAGAATCGTCGACTTTAACAATCAGAAGATTGTATCCGCCATCCTGAAGGCGATGGATGTTACAGAATCAGGAGAAGATATAGTACTTGCAGCCAAGATCGCTGATGCCATTTCCAAGATCGACAAGGAAGGCATGAGCGTGGAAGATATCCAGGACTGCGTAGAAATGGAGCTCATGAAGAGCCCCCGCAAGGAGGTTGCCAAGAAGTACATCGCGTACCGCAACCAGAGAAACCTTGCCCGCAAGGCCAAGACCAACGAGATTTTCCAGACCATTATAGACGCCCAGGCAAACGATATCACCAGGGAGAATGCCAACATGAACGCAGACACTCCCGCCGGAATGATGATGAAGTTCGCCTCAGAGGCCACAAAGAGTTATGTTGATGAATGCCTGCTTTCCAATGACGTGCGCGACGCGGTAGCCAACAACTATATTCATATTCACGACAAGGACTACTATCCTACAAAGTCCCTCACCTGCATCCAGCATCCCCTGGACATCATCCTTGAGCACGGACTCAGGGCCGGCCACGGGGAATCCCGTCCCGCAAAGAGGATAGAAACCGCCAGTGTGCTCGCCTGCATTTCCATGGAGACCGTCCAGAACGAGATGCACGGAGGCCAGGCCATTCCGGCCTTCGACTTCTATCTTGCTCCTTTCGTACGCAAGACCTTCGAGGAAGAGATCGACAAAGTCAGCACCTTCATGAATGCTGACTACAGCGAGCTCAAGACCGTCAAGATAGACGATTATATCAAGCGCGACCTTACCGGCCTTCAGGGTAAGGACCGTGCCGTCCAGCATGCAATCAACCAGACCGTCAGCCGCGTACACCAGGCTATGGAAGCCTTTGTCCACAACATGAACACCATCCACAGCCGCGGAGGAAACCAGGTCGTATTCTCATCCATCAACTACGGAACCGATACCTCTGCAGAGGGCCGCTGCATCATCCGCGAAATTCTCAACACCACTTATGAGGGTGTGGGCAACGGCAGCACCGCCATCTTCCCTATCCAGATCTGGAAGAAGAAGAGGGGCGTAAGCTACCTCCCGGAGGATCCCAACTACGACCTGTACAAGTTCGCCTGCAAGGTAAGCGCCCGCCGCTTCTTCCCGAACTTCCTTAACCTTGACGCATCCTACAACCAGGATGACGCATGGAAGGCAGACGACCCTAAGCGTTACGTCCACGAGGTTGCAACAATGGGCTGCCGTACCCGCGTTTACGCCAACGCCTTCGGTCCTAAGACCTCCATCGGCCGCGGTAACCTGAGCTTCACCACCATCAACATCGTAAAGCTTGCCATTGAGGCAATGCAGGAGGAGCAGGACAAAGAGACCCGCATCCAGAAGTTCTTCCAGAAGCTCGACTGGGCCCTGGACATCGCAGCAAAGCAGCTTAACGAGCGCTTCGACTTCCAGAAGACCGCCCTCAAGAAGCAGTTCCCCCTGCTCATGAACGGCCTCTGGCTGGGCTCGGAGAAGCTGGATGAAAACGACAGCATCGAGTCCGTAATCAACCAGGGTACCCTGGCTATCGGCTTCATCGGCCTGGCAGAGTGCCTGATCGCCCTCATCGGCAAGCATCACGGAGAAAGCGAGGAAGCCCAGGAACTTGGACTCAGGATTGTCTCCCACATGGCAGAGAAGGTCAACGGCTTCACAGAGATTTACAAGCATAACTTCTCATGCTTCGCCACACCGGCGGAGGGGCTCGCAGGCAAGTTCACCAAGAGGGACAAGAAGACCTTCGGCGTGCTGCCCGGAATTACGGACAAGGACTACTACACCAACTCCAGCCATGTTCCGGTTTACTATCACTGCACCCCGGAGCACAAGGCCAAGATAGAGGGACCTTATCACAAATACGAGGGCGCAGGCCACATTTTCTACGTAGAAATTGACGGCGATGCCACCCACAACCCGGAGGCCATCATGCAGATTGTAGACCTCATGGACAAGTACGACATCGGCTACGGCTCTGTAAACCACAACCGCAACCGCTGCCTTGACTGCGGCTTTGAGAACGCAGAGGAAAACCTCCACGAGTGCCCTCACTGCCACGGCAAGCACATCGACACCCTCCAGAGAATCACCGGTTACCTTGTAGGTACAACCAACCGTTGGAATTCCGGAAAACTGGCAGAGCTCAAGGACCGCGTCGTTCACAAATAATTCTCAAACATAAAACTATGAGACAGGACCAGATTTGCGTACTGGACATAGTGCATCAGACAATGGCGGACGGGCCCGGTTTCCGTACCGCCATTTACTGTGCCGGATGCCAGCATTGTTGCAAGGGATGCCATAACCCGCAGTCGTGGGACATGAACAACGGCCACTGGATGGGCGTGGACGAGCTTTTGGAGATAATCCTGGAGGACCAGATGAGCAATGTCACCTTCTCCGGTGGAGACCCTTTGTATCAGGTTGAGGCCTTCACTCTGCTGGCCCAGCTCATAAAGCAGTATTCCACCAAGACCATCTGGTGCTGGACCGGTTTTACTTATGAGGAGGTTCTTGCCGATGACCGTTTGTCGCAGATCCTGCCTTATATCGATGTCCTTGTGGACGGTCCTTTCATCCTGGAGCAGAGGGACACCAACCTACTGTTCCGCGGCAGTCCCAACCAGAGGATTATCTACCTTCACGGAGAGCCCCCGGAGGACGATATCCCCGGCACGGTAAAAATCGAAAAGCCCCGGTAGGCTATTTCTCTGCTACAAACAGGCGGCAGATGCCAAGTGTGTAGGCTTTTGTGATGACATTGCGGAAGCCGGCTTCCTTTATTGTGGCTGCGAACACCTTGGGTTTGGGGAATTTGAGCACCGATGCCGGCAGATACTTATATGCCGATTTATCCCCGGAGATGCGTCCGCCGATAAACGGCAGCACGTGGCAGAAATAAAGGTTATACAGCCACAGGAGCACCTTGTTAGACGGCACGGAAAGCTCCAGGATCACAAGGCGGCCGCCGGGTTTGAGCACCCGCAGCATCTCTTTAAGTCCGGCTTCCTTGTCCTCGAAGTTGCGGATGCCGAATGCTATCGTCACCCTGTCGAATGAGCCCCCTGCAAAATGCAGGGCCTCTCCGTCCCCAACCTCTGCGGAAACCACGTTCCCAAGGCCCTCGGCGGCTATTTTTTCCTTCATAACCTCCAGCATTCCCTCCGACAGGTCCACTCCTGTTACCTTCCCTTTTACGTCGTTCTCCTTCATCCTGCGGGCGATGGCTATGGAAAAGTCGCCGGTGCCGCAGGCCAGGTCCATTACGGACAGCTGCCCGGAGTCCGGAACAATGTATTTAAGGGCCCTTCTGCGCCAGGTTTTGTCCACGTTCATGGACATCAGGTGGTTCAGATGGTCGTAGTCCGGGGAAATGTTGTCGAACATCTGCCGTATATTCTCTTTCTTTGGCATATCCGGTGAGTTTACAGAAGGAATCGTACAAAGCCGAAGCCCATGAGAATCGCAAACAGGAAGGAAGACATAACCAGGATGGGCAGCGCCGGGTCAAGCGCCTTGTCCTGCCTCTTCCATACCATCGACAGATGAATGATATAAAGAGGAGCTGTTAAAACAAACAGGTAATTCCAGATATCGGTCATCCTGAGGCTGCAATAAATGAGGGCGCAGGCCCAACCGGCCAGAATCAGCACGGTCTGGTAAACCCTGCTCCACTTTGGTCCCAAGAGGATGGCTACCGTCACACGTGTGGCAGAGTCGGTCTTGGCGTCGCGGATGTTGTTCACGTTAAGCACGCCTACGCTGAATAAGCCGATGGCGGCCGCTGGCAGCAGGATTTTGAAATCGGCAATCTCTCCGGTGCACAGGAAATAACCTCCGGCCACGGTGGCAATCCCGAAGAACAGGAAAACATAGAGGTCTCCCATCGCCCTGTAGCCGTAAGGATTGCGCCCCAATGTATATCTCATTGCAGAGCCGATGGCGCCCACCAGCAGCATCAGAAAGCACAGGCCCTCCATGCAGAACAGGCTGCCAAAAGCGCTGAATTGTATCATAAGAATGCCGCTGATTGCAGACAGGGCAACAAAAACTCCCACCAGGGTTTTCATCTGTGAAACCGTGAGCAGGCCGCTGTTAAGGCCGTATTGCGGGCCCTGGCGCTCTTCCCTGTCCGTGCCTTTCAGGACGTCTCCAAGTTCATTGCTCAGGTTGGCCAGAATTTGCAGGAAAATGGCGGTCAGGACAAGGAATACTACCGACAGCGGCTTGACATGATAGTCCGCTACGGCCAGGAAGATTCCCAGCACGATGCCGGCCAGCGACAGAGGCAGTGTCCTTAACCTGAGGGAACTTATGACGGCTTTTGCTTTACTCATACTTTTTTAGGAAATAACATCTTGAAAAATACCGACGTGCTGTGTCCGATGGCATAAAAAGGTCCTTTCAGGCGGGAGTCGAAGATGAACTGCTCCCGCAGGGGACGGCCCTTGGGGCTCTTGAGGTAAGCGTATCTTTCTTTTAGCGGATATGCTGCGTTGCGCCATTTCTCCGGTCCGGGGTTGCGGTCGCAGGTAGCCAGGATGCCTGGAGCGACTACGCAGCTGACGCCCTTTTTACGTGCGCGGACCCCGTAGTCGTAGTCCCCGAATGAGTGGTGATATACGGGAGACAGGTTGCCGACTTTTTCGTAGGCGAAGCGCGGTATAAGCACCAGGTTTGCGTTAAACATGTGGCAGGAAACCGGAATCGCCGGGTCCGGCGGCACCAGTTTGTTGGATTTGGTCCTGCCGCCGTAGGTGATTCTGCCGTCGCTGCCGGCGGCGGTTCCTACAACTATCGCCCTGTGGCGCAGGAACTCTGAATTGTCCAGCAGCGTTGCCAGGGCACCATCGGCAAGAATTGTGTCATCGTTCAGTAGAAGGTAGAAGTCGAAGTCTTCCTTTGCGGCTTCTTCCCAGGCCAGGCGCATTCCACGGTTCCAGTACAGGCCGCCGTCGGAGTGGATGACCGTTGTCTGGGGAAAGGCCTCGCGGACGGCTTCCGACGTGCCGTCCTGGCTGCCGTCGTCCACCATGAAGACCTTGCAGTCGTACTTGCCGTCCGCCTTCAACGCGTCAATCTGAAGATAGACTCCCTCCAGGCAGGAGAGGGTCTTCTCTTTCCGGTTGAAAACGGTAAGCAGTATGGCTACAGTAGACATTTAATCAAGTTTTAGTACGGCCATGAACGCGCTCTGGGGCACCTGTACGGTACCAATCTGGCGCATTCTCTTCTTTCCTTCCTTCTGCTTTTCCAGCAGCTTGCGCTTACGGGTGATATCGCCTCCGTAGCACTTTGCAGTCACATCCTTGCGCACCTGACGCACCGTTTCGCGGGCTATAATCTTTGCGCCGATGGCGGCCTGGATGGCGATGTCGAACTGCTGTCTGGGGATAAGGTCCTTGAGTTTGAGGCAAATCTTGCGGCCGAAGTCGTATGCGTGGTCCTCGTGGATAAGGGTGGAGAGGGCGTCGGCCGGGTCTCCGTTAAGCAGTATATCCAGTTTCACAAGCTTGGCCGGGCGGTATCCCATAAGGTGATAGTCGAACGAGGCGTATCCCTTGGAGATTGACTTCAGCTTGTCGTAGAAGTCAAATACAATCTCCGAAAGAGGAAGCTCGTAAGTGAGTTCTACGCGGTTTGCCGTAATGTAGTGCTCTCCCTTGAGGGTGCCCCTCTTGTCCATGCAAAGCTTCATTACAGGGCCGTAGAAGTCAGTATTTGTAATAATCTGGGCCTTGATATAAGGCTCTTCTATGTGCTCTATAAGGGTTGGTGCTGGAAGTCCGGAGGGGTTGTGAACGTCTATCACTTCACCCTTGGTGGTGTATACTTTGTAGGATACGTTGGGAACGGTTGTAATAACGTCCATCGCGAACTCACGGAAGAGCCGCTCCTGAACGATTTCCATGTGCAGGAGGCCCAGGAATCCGCAGCGGAAACCAAAGCCAAGTGCCAGGGAAGACTCGGGTTCATAAACAAAGGATGCATCGTTCAGCTGGAATTTTTCCAGGGTGGCGCGCAGGTCTTCGTATCTGTCCGCCTGCACCGGGTACATGCCGGCGAAAAGCATCGGCTTAACCTCTTCAAAGCCGGCGATGGCAGTTGCGCAGGGCCTTTCAACGTGGGTGATGGTATCGCCCACCTTTACCTCTGCGGCCGATTTGATACCCGATATGATATATCCTACGTCTCCGCAACCTATTCTGTCCGTCGGCTTGAGCTGAAGCTTGAGGACCCCGACTTCATCGGCGGAATATTCTTTTCCGGTATTGAAAAATTTGACTTTGTCTCCCTTGCCGATGCTGCCGTTCATGATTTTGAAGTAGGCGATGATGCCGCGGAAGGAATTGAATACGGAGTCGAAGATAAGGGCCTGGAGCGGGCCGTCCGGATCTCCCTTGGGGGCGGGAATCTTCTCGACGATGGCGTCCAGCAGCGGCGCAACGCCTTCCCCGGTGCGGGCGGAGACTTTGTAAACATCTTCCGGGTCGCAGCCAAGAAGGTCGCAGACTTCATCGGTCACAACTTCCACCATGGCGGAGTCCATATCAATTTTGTTGAGCACGGGGATAATCTCCAGCCCATGGTCCACAGCCTGGTACAAGTTGGAGATGGTTTGCGCCTGAACGCCCTGGGAAGCGTCTACGACCAGCAGTGCGCCTTCACAGGAGGCGATGCTCCTGGATACCTCATAGCTGAAGTCCACATGCCCGGGAGTGTCAATCAGGTTGAGTTTGTAGGACTCTCCCTTGTAGACGTAGTCCATCTGGATGGCATGACTTTTTATGGTGATGCCCTTTTCCTTCTCCAGATCCATGTCGTCCAGCACCTGGTTCTCCATATCTCTGACAGACAGGGTGTTGGTCAGTTCCAAAAGCCTGTCCGCCAGGGTGCTCTTGCCATGGTCAATATGGGCTATTATGCAGAAATTCCTTATGTTTTTCATCAAACTTTCCTTATATCCTGCAAATATACGGATTTTTGGACAAAACCATCGTACAAAATAAGGACCGGGCAAGAGACCGGTCCTTATATTAAACCCTAAAATCTATGAAAGTTCAGTTTTATTCTGTAGCGGCTTCAGTGGCATCCTTTGGTGCGGGGCGGCCGGGCTTCTTGTAGGGAGCCTTTTTATCGCCCTTGGGCTGATATTTCTGGACTTTGCCCAGGCGGTGAATCTGCTGGCGGCGGAATTTCTCTTCTGAGAGATAGAGTTTTGCAACTTTCTCTGCGGGGAGAACCTTGGCGAAGTCGTTCAGATATTTGCCGTCAACAGCCAGGAAGGCGTTGTTTGCATCAAGGTATGCGCGGGTGAGCTTGTTGATTTCTGCGTCGGATGCTTTGTCCTTGACTGCTTTTTCAAGGGCCTTGTATGCATCTATGACAGTCTTGAGGGCATCTTTCTTCTCCTGTGACAGCTGGTTGTAAACGGGCCAGAATTTTTCTGCCTCTGCAGGGGTGAGATTGAGTTCGGTAGTAATGAAAGCTATCTTTTCTGATTTGAATTTGTCACCGTCGCCATGGCGTGCGCTGGCGTTGAAGGAAAGGCATAGAGCAGCTATCGTTGCCATAGCCATGCTAATCATCGTTTTCATCTGCTTCTAAGTTTTCAATTGTTATACCTGTACTGATAAGATAATTGATGAGTTCCTCTTCCGTAGGCTCCGACACTTCATCGTCATAGGTTTCCTCATCGTAAAGATAGGGTGAGGAGGTGCGCACCAACTGTGCCAGCTCGTACTGGCTCAATGAGTCGGGGGTTGACAAGGCAGGGTTGCCGGCCGTGTTTCGCAGGATGGCTGTTCCTGCAGTAACAATCGCAAGGAATGCGGCTGCCAATGCCAGATGCGGCCTAATCTTCTGCCATGTCGTAGGCATCTCCTGAACATCAGGGATGCTGTGCAGGCGGGATTTCAGGTCGCTGAAATAACCTTCCGGAGTGATATGAGGATTTTGTTTCATCGCTCTATTAGACAGATATTTATGCCGATGGTTTAAAAACTCTTTAACTTTTTTACGCCTTAAGGTATTCTTTCAGCCTCTCTGCGGCAAAATGATAAGAGGCCTTCAGCGCCCCGACCGACGTCCCCGTTATCTCAGAGATCTCTTCATAAGAGAGCTCATCGTAGTACCTCAGGCAGAATACCGTCCGCTGCTTTGACGGCAGGCGGGAGAGCGCCTTTGAAAGTTTGCGCTGGGCCTCGTCCCCATCGAACCATGGGTCACTGTCGATGATCCGGTCGGCCTCGGCGGAGTAGCTGCTCAGGGACAGGGCGCTGCGAACCTTTGCCTTTGCCACGAAGTTCAAGGCTGCGTTGGTGGCAATCTTCCAGATCCATGTAAAAAGCTGGGAGTCCCCGCGGAAACCGGGCAGGGCGTTCCATATTTTAATATATATGTCCTGAACCAGGTCGTCGGCGTCTTCGTGAGAAAGGGTAAAGCGGCGCACATGCCAGTACAGACGTTCGCTGTAAACGTCTACGATGGCGTCGAAGGCCTTCCGCAGGTCTCCGTCTTTGATAAGCGCCTGTATCTCTTTCTCGCTCATAATAAAAAGAAGAAGCTGTTCTGATACCTCAAAACAGCTTCTTTGAAACGGTATTCAAGGTATTATTTTCTGCCGATGGCTACTTTTGCAGCGGCTGCAATGTGTGCTGCGTCAAGTCCGTAGGCGGCCATGAGCTCTGCGGGAGTTCCGGTCTGGCCGAATCGGTCTCCGCCGTTTATGAACTCCAGGGGCCTGGGTGCCTTGCGTGCAAGAACGCCTGCAACAAGTTCTCCAAGACCGCCGGCGCAGTTGTGCTCTTCTGCAACTACTGCTGCTCCTGTTTTCAAAATGGATGCCAAAAGGGCGTCTTCGTCCAGGGGCTTGATGGTTGCCACGTTCAGGACTTCTGCGCTGATGCCCTCGTTTTCCAGGGCCTGGGCAGCCTGCAGGGCCTCCCAAACCATGTGGCCGGTAGCCACCAAGGTGACATCGGCGCCTTCATTCATGACATAGATTTTTCCTATCTGGAAGGGGGCGTCAGGCTCTGTGAAGTTGGGAACGGAGGGGCGTCCGAACCGGAGGTAAACGGGGCCGTCATATTCTGCTGCGGCGATGGTTGCTGCCTTAGTCTGGTTGTAGTCGCATGGGTTGATTACCACCATGTCCGGGAGGGCGCGCATAAGGGCAATGTCTTCCATGGTCTGGTGGGTGGCTCCGTCTTCTCCCAGGGTGATTCCGGCGTGGGAGGAGGCCAGTTTTACGTTGGTCTTGCCGTAGGCTACCTCCTGGCGAACCTGATCGTAGACGCGTCCGCTGATGAATTCTGCGAAGGAGCCGGCGAAGGGGATTTTTCCTGTGATGGCCAGGCCGGCGGCTACGCCAACCATGTTGGCCTCTGCGATTCCGCACTGGATGAACCTGTCCGGGAAGGCATCGGCAAAGGCCTCCATTTTAAGGGAGCCTTTAAGGTCTGCTGTGAGGGCTACGACATTGGGGTTGCGCTTTCCTGCTTCAAAAAGGCCTGCGCCGAACCCGCTGCGGGTGTCTTTCTTACCTGAGTCGATGTATTGTTTCATAGTCTGTCCTCCAAATTAAAAATCACCAAGGGTTTCTGTGAGCTGGGTCATTGCGGCATCGCACTGTTCTGCGGAGGGTGCTTTGCCGTGCCATTTGCAGGTGCCTGCCATGAAGTCCACTCCGTGGCCCATGTCGGTCTTGAAGAGTATCATGACGGGTTTGCCGCCGCCGCGAAGAGCCTTGGCCTTTGCAAATGCGTCCAGGATGGCGGCCATGTCGTGACCATCGGCAACAATGGTGCTCCAGCCGAAGGCTTCCCATTTTGCCTGGAGGTCTCCGTTTCCGGCGACATCGTTGGTGGTGCCGTCAATCTGCTGGCCGTTCCAGTCTGTCATGGCAATAAGGTTGTCCAGGCCGTGATGGGCTGCGAAGAGCGCTGCTTCCCAGATCTGGCCTTCTTCGCTTTCGCCGTCGCCGCACATTACGTATACCGATTTGTCTTCTTTGTCAAGTTTTTTACCAAGGGCTATGCCGGCTGCTGCCGATATTCCCTGGCCCAGTGAACCGGAGGCCTGGGTTACGCCTTTGAGGCCTTTGCGTACTGACGGATGGCCCTGGAGGGGAGAGCCGAAGGTGCGGAAGGTTCCCAGGTCTGCTACGGGGAAGTAACCTGCCCTTGCGAGGATAGAGTAGTAAACAGGGGTGAGGTGGCCTGCGGAGAGAATGAAGACATCCTGGCCGTGGCCGTCACGGGTCCATGTACTGGGGTTGTGGTCCATCACCTGGAAGTAGAGGGCGGTAAGGAAGTCTGCGCTGCTCATGGAGCCGCCGGGGTGGCCGGATTTGGCTTTGGAGACCATTCTTACTATGTCCCTGCGAACCTGTGATGAGATTTTTTCAAGTTCCTGGATACTTTTCATAGTATTTTGTGTTATTTATGATTTTTTTGTATATTTGCGTAACTACAAAGTTAGTAATCAGAAACGTAAATACCTAATTTTTTATATTATGAACGTACAACTTTACAACAAAACGACCAAGCTTATCTTTACAGCTGTGCTCGTTTATGCAATTGCCAGCATCATTGCTCCTCTTACCAACCTGCTGGGTGGTTTGCAGAGTGGTGTCAATGAAGTTTCCGGCGCATTAGGCGGTGGTTCATCAGGCGGTTTCTATGTAATTCTCCGCTGGCTTATCAACATCGCAATGCTTTGTGGTACCGGTCTTTTTGTTTGGGGTCTTTTCAACCTCAAGAGTATTGTAGACGGTCCTGAGGCACAGGATGCTGTTAATCTCGTGTTCATCGCTGCTGCTCTTGCTACTCTTGGCGCTGTGCTCGGTTTCTTCATGGGCGGTATCATCCTCGGCCTTCTCGGAATCGCTGTTGCTGTTCTTTACATTCTTGGTTACAACAAGATGAAGACCGCCGCCGGCCTTCCTGAGCCTGCAAAACAGGGTGCAAACCTTCTCTTCGTAGGTGCTATCCTTCAGGTTGTTGGTGCTGTTCTGGGTCTTATCCCCCTCATCGGCGGTATCCTTTCTTTCATCGTTTTCATCGTAGCCTTCGTTCTTTACATCATCGGCTGGAAGAAAGTTGCCACTCAGATCGCATAATTGCGCCAGACTGATTCTGCTTAAAATCGCATAATTGCGCTTTTGCTGAATTTGCTTAAAGCAGCCCCTCCCCGGGCTGCTTTTTTGCTTCCTTTCCTGTCATTTTGAGCGAAGCGCTCTTTCCTGTCATTTCGAGCGAAGCGCTCTTTCTTGTCATTTCGAGCGAGCGCTCTTTCTTGTCATTTCGAGCGAAGCGCAGCGAGTCGAGAAATCTCTTTCCAAATCGCAATTATTCGTCAGGGACAAAATCCAAAAATCTAACAAAACCAGAATCGACATAAAACACGAAACATCCCACTCCTGTTCCAAATATTCGCAAGGGATCATCACCTATTGTGAACTTCTGGGTAAGCGTCTCATCCTGTGCTCTTATTATTTCCGGGCACTGTCCGTGAATATAAATAATATGGGGTCCGTTCCGCATCGCACCGTATAGTGACGGAGAATTCAATGTGATCACATCAGTATGCGCCAGCGGTTTTGCATCATAATCCGGTTCCTCAAAAACATACATAAAGAAGCCATTCGCAACAGTATCTTTTATAAAACAGGCAGAAAAGAATTTGGCCGAAGTATGAAGGGACAAAGTGCGATAAAACGTATCTCCTGTTTCTTTATTTATGAATGAGTATAAGTCGATGGTTCTTATTAGTTGCTTGTCTCCCCTAGAATCAAATTCTCCGGGAACAATCAGATCCACTGCCTTTTCGTAGAGATTCGTTTTGTTTTGTTTATAAAAGGTATCTATTTGAGACCAACATCTGGCTTGAGCATGCCCGACAATAGAGTAAGATATAGAAAAAAGAACTCCAAATAAAGCGAGCATGATTAACTTATTATTTACCATAAACAATGTATTGATTTCTATATTGTTGCTGAGAACCGACATAATAAATACCCATTGTCGGCGGCATCCAACCTCTTTTTTTCTGATGATTGATTATATAATCAAAGGCTTTTATATCGTTGCCATAGTACTGCGCCAAGTAAAGATACACACTTTCACCCTTTTTTGCAAAAACTTTTACGGCTGTTCTGCCGCAGGTGGGCATAGGAAAAGCACACCTGCTTAATTTTAGGCCCTTTTTGCTGCAGGTGGGTCAAGGGAAATCCCACTTGCAGCACGGAGAGGATAGAGATTTCTCCGCTTATTTTTTTTGATAGAAAAAAAAGACGTATCTTTGCAATCCCAAAAGGGACATCGGGGTGTGGCGCAGTTGGCTAGCGCATCTGCTTTGGGAGCAGAGGGTCGTAGGTTCGAGTCCTATTACCCCGACAATTTTAGAATCCGTCCAATCCGGCGTGGCTATGATAATCAAGGCAACAGGTATAGAGAAGAGCTTCGGTGCCCTTAAGGTACTGAAGGGGCTTGATTTTTCTGCCGATGCCGCAGAACTCGTGGCAATTATGGGCGCTTCCGGCGCAGGCAAATCCACTCTGCTTCAAATACTTGGCACCCTTTCCAAGCCGGATGCCGGCACCCTGGACATTGACGGGACCGACGTTCTTTCCCTTGGCCGGAATGCCCTGTCGGATTTCCGGTGCCGAAAAATTGGCTTCGTTTTTCAGTTCCATCACCTGCTCCCGGAATTCACTTCTCTTGAAAATGTAATGATTCCGGCGCTGATCGCGGGAACCGGCAAGGCAGAGGCCAAGACCAAAGCCACCGTGCTGCTTGACAGGCTTGGACTGGCGGAGCGGCTGAAGCATAAGCCTTCGGAGCTCTCAGGAGGCGAGCAGCAAAGGGTGGCGATAGCCCGTGCCCTGGTGAACGGTCCCGCCGTTCTTCTTGCCGACGAGCCCTCCGGAAACCTTGACAGCGTAACCAAGGCAGACCTTCACAACCTCTTCCTGGAACTGCGCAAAGACCTTGGACAGACTATCATCATCGTCACACACGACCCTGAACTTGCCGCCATTTGCGACCGCACGCTTAACATGAAAGACGGCCGTTTCATCTAGCCGATGTTCCGATTCAAACAATTCTCTGTCAACAACGACGGCACAGCCTTCAAAGTGGGCACCGATGCCGTACTTCTTGGCGCGTCTGCAAGCATCACGGGTAGCGAAAGGCGTTTCCTGGATGCCGGAACAGGTACCGGAATCATCGGCCTGATGATCGCTCAGCGGCTGAACGATGCCGGCAATTGCAGTTTTTTTGCCGATGCCATCGATGCCGATGCCGCTTCCGCCTCCATCGCAGCGGAAAACTTCGCCGCCTCTCCCTGGGCTTCGCGGCTGCAAGCTAAACACCTGACTCTTAGCGACTTGGATTCAATTCTTGCCGATGGTGACAAGTACGATCTTATAGTATCCAACCCGCCATACTTTGAGAATTCCCTGCGGAACCCTGACCTGCGCCGCAGCGCCGCCCGGCACTCCAGCGAGGAAGGGCTTTCCTGGCGAACTCTCGTGGATTTTGCTCTGAAACACCTTGCCCCCGGCGGCCGCCTGGCAATGATTCTCCCGGCCGACATCGCCTCAAAAGCAGCGTCATCGGCCACGGAAAAACTGCCCGTAATCCGCATCCTAAGCATCAAAACCAGCCCGCGAAGGCCGGTTACACGGGTAGTTCTGGAACTTGAATCCGGAAGCATTGTCAAGGAACCGCAGGAAGAGTGCCTGACAATCCAGGAAAACGGCGTCTATACCCCTGCCTACCTGTCCCTGACAGAACCCTTCCACGTTTTCTAACAGCCGCGCCGCCACGATACTACCCATTCGCACGACGGCCAAGCCCCAAAGGGCCGTGGCAGCAAAGTCCCGAAACAGCAAGCATTTACGTTAAAATGGTTGCCTCATTTTCGGGCAACCACAATCACGTATCTCGCTAACTGTCAGTTATATAGCCGCCACAGGCTGTGTTACTGAGGCATGTTGACATGGGAAGAGATTTCTCCACTCACTGCGCTCGGTCGAAATGACAAGAAAGAGCGCTCGGTCGAAATGACAGGGATCAGAGCAAAACAATTTGTCCACAAAGACCGTAGACCAACAGAAAAAGGAATAATCTATTTGTACCTGAGCGACATAGACCCTTATAATCGGAGCGAATGGTACAAATAGATTTTCCGTTCATGGAAAGAGATTTCTCGACTCGCTGCGCTTCGCTCGAAATGACAAGAAAGAGCGCTTCGCTCGAAATGACAAGAAAGAGCGCTCGGTCGAAATGACAAGAAAGAGCGCTCGCTCGAAATGACAGGGAACAGAGCAAATATATTTTTGCGATATTGTAGGAGGCGGAGTTATATCCGGCAGATGATGTAGGTGGAGAA
>OMVB01000023.1 GCA_900314395.1 uncultured Prevotellaceae bacterium
CGCTGCGTCAGCGAGGATCGCGGCGCGGCGGAGTTGATGGGCATCAACGTGAACCGCACAATCTCCATGACCTTCGCCATCGGCTCGGCGCTGGCGGCCATCGCCGGCGTGCTGCTGTGCTCCTCCTATCCCATTTTGCAGCCCACCACCGGCTCCATGCCGGGCATCAAAGCCTTTACTGCGGCGGTGTTCGGCGGCATCGGGTCCATTCCCGGAGCCATGATCGGCGGCGTGCTGCTGGGGGTTATCGAGATTTTCGGCAAGGCCTATATCAGCACCGAGCTGGGCGACGCCATCGTGTTTGCCGTGCTGATCGTGGTGCTGCTGGTGAAGCCCACGGGCCTCTTGGGCAAGCCCGTGCGGGAGAAAGTGTGAGGTGACGGGCATGACAAAAGCAAAGCGCAACCGCCTGATCTACAACATCGTCACCTTCGCCCTGGTCATCGGGGCCTTCCTTCTGCTGCAATCCATGATCGCCAACAAGTCCATCACCCGGTCGCTCAAGGGGCAATTGGTGCCCATCTGCTGCTGGGTGGTGATGGCCGTATCCCTGAACCTGGTCATTGGCATCAGCGGCGAACTGAGCCTGGGCCACGCGGGCTTCATGAGCGTGGGCGCATATACCGGCGCTGTGATCAGCGGCTGGCTGCTGAACGCCCTTGGGGTTGATAATACCACCCTGCGCCTGGTGCTGGCCATCGTGGCCGGCGGCATGGCAGCGGGCGTCATGGGCGCGCTGATCGGCATTCCCGTGCTGCGGCTGCGGGGCGACTACCTGGCCATCGTGACGCTGGCCTTTGGCGAGATCATCCGCAACCTGGTGAATGTGCTCTATGTGGGCGTGGCCGACGGCAGGCTGACCTTTTCTTTTCTGAACAAAAGCATGCCCGAAGGCGTCACCATGCTGGTGGACGGCGCCAAGGGCGCGGTGAAGATCAAGCCCATTTCCACCTTTACGGCGGGCTTCGTGCTGATATTGATCACGCTGATCGTGGTGCTGAACCTGGTGAACAGCCGGGCGGGCCGGGCCATCAAGGCCACCCGGGACAACCGCATCGCCGCCGAATCCATGGGCGTGCCCGTGACCAAATACAAGATGATGGCCTTCGTCACCGCCGCGGCGCTGGCCGGCATGGCGGGCGCGCTGTACGGCCTGAACAGCAGCACCGTGGTGCCCACCCAGTTCACCTTCAACCAGTCCATCAACGTGCTGGTATTCGTGGTGCTGGGCGGATTGGGCAACGTGCTGGGCTCGGTGATCAGCGCAACGCTGCTCACCGTGCTGCCCGAAATGCTGCGCGCTTTCAGCGATTACCGCATGCTGGTGTACGCGGTGGTGCTGATTCTGGTGATGATCTTTACCAACAATCCGCTGATCCGCTCGGTGCTCAGCAGCGCCGTCGCGCCCATCAAGCGCGCGCTGCGCGGAAAGAAACAGGGAGGTGAAACCGCATGAGCCAGGTGAAACGCCGCGCCAACGTGAAAATGGTGCCCCTGCAATCCGACGCCATCGTGCCCGAGCGCGATATCGACAAGGCTCCGGTGCTGGAAGCCCGGCATCTGGGCATTGAGTTTGGCGGCCTCAAGGCCGTGGACGACTTTAACCTGACCATCGGCCGCACCGAGATCGCCGGGCTTATCGGTCCCAACGGCGCGGGCAAGACCACGGTGTTCAACCTGATCACCAAGGTGTACGAACCCACCATGGGCGCGGTGCTGATCAACGGCCACGACACCAAGGGGCTGAGCATCGTGCAGGCTTCAAAGCTCGGCATCGCCCGCACCTTCCAGAACATCCGCCTGTTCGACCAGATGACGGTGGAGGAAAACGTGCGCATCGGGCTGCACAACCAGATCAAATACGATATGGCGACCGGCATCCTGCGCCTGCCCCGCTACTGGAAGCAGGAAAAGCGCCAGCACGAAAAGGCGCTGGAGCTGCTGCACATCTTCGATATGGAAAAGCTGGCGGACGAGACCGCCGGCTCCCTGCCCTACGGCGTGCAGCGGCGGCTGGAGATCGTGCGCGCGCTGGCCACCAACCCCAGCCTTTTGCTGCTGGACGAGCCTGCGGCGGGCATGAACCCCCACGAGACCGAGGAATTGATGGAGAACATCGCCAAGATCCGCGACCAGTTCCAGATCGCCATCCTGCTGATCGAGCACGATATGAGCCTGGTCATGGGCGTGTGCGAGGGTATCTGCGTGCTGAACTTCGGCAAGGTCATCGCCAAGGGCACGGCGGACGAGATCCAGGCCAACCCCGTGGTCATCGAAGCCTATCTGGGCAAAAAGAAGGAGGCGCAGGCGTGATGGAAAAGCAAAAGAAAGCCCTCCCTTTGCTCAAGGTGCATGACCTGCACGTGTATTACGGGGCGATCCACGCCATCAAGGGCATCACCCTGGAGGTGCATGAAAACGAGATCGTCACGCTGATCGGCGCCAACGGCGCGGGCAAGAGCACCACGCTGAACACCATCGCCGGGCTCCTCAAGCCCCGGCAAGGCACTGTGGCGCTGAACGGCGAGATCATCAGCGGCCTGGGCGCGTCCAAGATCGTGCCCAAGGGGCTGAGCCTGTGTCCCGAAGGC
>OMVB01000017.1 GCA_900314395.1 uncultured Prevotellaceae bacterium
AACTTATGTCCAATGCCTTCTCCTTCATAGACCAGAATCTTCTTAAACCGATAATAAGGCAAATACGCATATAGTTTGAAAGACTTAACGCCGACACCATCGGTTAAGTCCTCTTGAATCACCACGCGATTCGTAAGGCCTACCGTCGGATCTTGTTCGATGTCTTTGACATAGAAATCTGGATTCGTGATGGTATAGGTTCCATCTGCTTCTTTGGTTAACGGACCATAATTATTTGGTTTGCCATAAACATGGCGGATCCGTTCTCCGAGTTCTTGCACACGTTGATAATCCTTTTCGGGGATTAATCCACGTTGATTTGGCCCTACATCAAGCAATAAGTTCGCCCCATGTCCGACCGACATCTCATACATTCCGAATAAGGTGTCTAAGTCTTTGATGGTGTTCTCGTTGTTGTCGTGGAACCAGGTGGAACGGAGCTTGCAATCACATTCAGAAGGCAAGAAGGATTCCTTTTCTAGCAATACGGGTGCCTTGGATTCGATGGAGAAATCCCATTTATTCCGCACATAGGGATTATCTAAAGCAGCAAAGCCATCTTCGTTGCCGACCCAGCATACGCCCGGAGCCCAATCTGGATCGCAGAACGTAAGAATGTCAGGTTGGAGTTCAAAGATGCGTTTTACAATACGTGCTTTGTCGTATTCATGGCCTTCTGAGCCACAGCCATCAAACCAAAGATAATCAATCTTGCCATAATGGCCTAATAGTTCTTCGATTTGGTGAATAAAGTAGTCGTCATATGCCTTTGGATCTTTTAAAGGAGCCGCTTCACCCCATTGTGCCGGGGAGTAATAAAGCCCAACCTTAAGGCCAGCTTCTCGACAGGCATCCGTGAATTCCTTCACGACGTCGCCTTTGCCGTTTTTCCATGGCGCCGAGGCCACTGAATAAGACGAATAGGCGGTCGGCCATAACGCAAAGCCATCATGATGCTTTGTGGTCATAATCGCATAGGTTGCCCCTGCGTCTTTCGCCATTTTGACCCATTGACGGCAGTCTAAGTTTGTCGGATTAAACGCTTTGGCATCCATCGGCTTCCCATCCCAGTCATGATGACCGGGATAGAAGCTACGAATGCCGAAGTGAAAGAAGATGCCAAACTCCCAATCCAAGAAAGAGAGTTGTTTCGCATTTGGTTTTAATTTCATAGATTATTTGGTTGTGCCATCTGAAAGCACAACACCAGAACCACTTTGCCAGATCGCATCAAAGGCAGTCTTGAAATCGGTGCTTGCTAACGCATATGTCTCTGCCATGGTGGCCGCATGTTTCACCACATCGTTGGTGTTTGCACCACTGTCACCGCCATTTTGCTTGTTCGCGAAGTATTTAATATCGTTCGCGTCTGAAGTGGCTAAGAAGACATTCGTGCAAGTCGCGTTCTTCGAGTAGATACCTGTGATTGGATATTTCGAGGTGATGGTCATGGCTGCATCGTTAAAGGCCGTATCGTTTACCACAATATTCTTGTAGGTAATCGCTTGCGTGAATAAGCCAGAACCATTGTAGGTGTAGAAGAGGCCAACCCGGTGCTGATCGGCAGTATAGGCAGTCCGTTCGACATAAACGTTTTCGATTGTTCCGCCACCGGCGCCAACAATCGTGCCGTTTTTAGAATCCGCTACTAAGGACTGCCATCCCGTGAAGGCAATGTTCCGTAAGATACCGGCAGCGCCCATCATGGAGATAAAGCCACCGCTCACGTAATTCGGGCCAACCCGCATGCCAGAGATGGCATAGCCCATGCCGTCTAACGTACCGACAAAGCCTTCTAAGCCGTTATCGGCAAATAAGGTGTAATTATAACATTTTGTCGAATTCCAGGCAGAGGCAGCGCCCATACCGTTCGTGTTGCAGTTGAAGACGCCATCATAGGCGATATTGGCGCCTAATTCAAAGTAACCGCCATAAATCTTATCGCTCGATGGCTCTAAGGCCCGTGATAAGCTTAAGAACGAATCCACACCGGCTTTGTCCGTAATCTTCTGGTTCACAAAGAGCCAGGTGAAGCGGACATCGGTTGTTGCAAAACGGATTAAGCCTTCTTGTTCCCCATATAAGGTTCCGCAAGCAGAGGTTGGGATGGTGACAACGCCATTCGCATAAGAAGCACCGCTTACCTCTTTCCCATTTAAGAGGAACTTCACCATCGTTCCGCTCGGAACGTTGCTAGACAAGTCGGCTTGAATGGTAGAAACGCCATAAGTTACGGCACCAGAAGTTAAGCTTTCGTTGAGATACGACTTCTTCACTTCGGAAACCACAGTGACGTTACGAACATCGATCGTAAGGGTGGTAGAAACATTTTCATCCAGGATGGAAGTTGCTTTGATGGTCACGCCGCCTTCGGAGAGATCGTATTCATCAGAAACAGTAACAACGTTTCTCTTGATGCCAACCCCATCTTGCGAGCAAGAATACGTGCAATAGGCAGCTGGATAGTTGCTCGATAAGGTGAACGTATCACCAGGATGTGCTTCTTTGACGGAAGCTGTTAAGGTGATTGGTTTGGTTTGCCATTCATCCAAGACAGCCTTTGGTAAGAAGGCGTCATCTTTTTGAATCCATTCATTCTCATCAAACGAACGGATGAAGTTATTCGCAGCTGCCGATTCTAAGACGGCACTTAACTTCGTACCACGATATAAGGCGGTAGAACGTGACAAGATATCCGTATCATCGGTTAAGCTCATCGCATTGACCGTCAATAAGCGGTTCGGATAGGTGACCAAATAGATGCTGTAGTTGCCACTAATGACCTTTTCTTCGGTTTGAGCACGGCGGGCATCCACGACTAAGTTTTCAATCTTGGCGGAAGAACCAACGGAGCTCGGACCATTCCAAGTAAAGCAGGTGCCACTGTAATGACGCCCTGCAGAGGCTTTCGCCCAGGTATCCCAGGCACCCCAAGGATTCACACCAACCGAATCATATTGGACATAGACGTTTTGGATGGTGCCATTCCCTGCAGAGCAAAGGAAGGCTGCTTCTGCCGTAACCTTGGCTTTCGTAAAGTAGACATTCCGAATCACGCCGCTCGTGGCCAATGTACCAAAGAGAGAGGTCATCGTAAGATTGCTGCTGCTATCGCAAATGGCAGAAACTTCGAGGCCGTTAATCGTATGGCCTTGGCCATCAAAGATGCC
Source organism: uncultured Prevotellaceae bacterium (assembly GCA_900314395.1). GTDB lineage: Bacteria > Bacteroidota > Bacteroidia > Bacteroidales > UBA932 > Cryptobacteroides. The sequence goes on from OMVB01000017.1 coordinate 3,171, forward strand.
TTTGAAACCACAGATCTCACCATTGCCCCAGTCGTTGCCAACTAAGCCAGCGGCCGGTAAATACGTATGTAAGGTTTCGCTATTTAATAAGCTGCCCTTGGTGGTGCCGTTATAGTTAATGTCGGCACCCAAGACGAAATAACCATCCGTGTAATAATCGGCAGAGCCGCTCTCTTTGGAGAGTTCGATCATCTTGTCTATATCGGTCTTATTGTTGATCACCAACGTATACATGGTGGCGGGGAACGTGTATTCAAAGTTTTCGGTTTGAATCATGAGTTCCGTATCACCAAGATCTTTGGCCGATTTTGGCAAAGCAGACTTCTTTAAGGTGAATTGTCCATCGGTTAAAGTGCCAACTTCTGTATTGTTCCAATAAACAGTGCCTGCCTTTTCTGGCAACGCCCCTTCATTTTGGAAGGAATATGTCTTCAAATCGCCAGTTTCGATAGTGAACGATTCATCCAAAGCAATTCTTGGACGAACGACATCTAAGGCAATCGTAATCGTACCTTGGTGGGTACCATCGCTATAGGTGCCAACAATATTGGTGGTACCAATAGCTTCAGCAGTCACCACGGATCCTGATACGCTCGCGATAGAATCATCTTCTACCGACCAGGTAATCGAAGGATTATCAATCTTTACGCCGCCATAGTAGACATTGAAGTTTAACGTCAACGAGGTTTGATAGTTGCCATAAGCCACTTTGACTAATGTGGCTTCATAACCACTGGCAGCAGCCACATAAGGTTTCGTATCGACAGGGTCAAAGACCAGCGCAGCCGCATTCACGTTAACCGCTAATTCGGCGGTGACGATGAAGCCACGCACTTCGGCGGCAAAGAGAACGACCGTAGAACCAGCACTCATCCCATCAATTTGGAATGAAGAACCATTCTGCGTTAAGGAAACGACATTCGTATTCTCGCCGTCTTTAATCGACGCCGACAAAACGGAGGCACCCGTAATATCGTTATCGCCCCATAAGACTTTCGGAGAAAGGGTATAACCCCGTCCTTCACTTAAAGTGATGCGAGACACCGGCAACGACACGACTGGCGCCGTATCGTCCCGATTGACGTGGACGGTGCAAGAAGCAGAGACCGTGCCGACCACTGCTTTCACCATGGTTGTGCCTTCTTTGGCTTGCGCAGTAACTAAGCCATTTTGGTCCACGGAAGCAATGCTCGGATCTTCGCTGACCCAGCTTACGGCATCACGACTGCCATGTAACGTATAGGTTAATTGATAGGTGTCGTAGTACTTTAAGGCGACTTCACTCGCCGAGACAGCCAAACGAATATCCACCGTTTCAGATGAAGATTCCGAAGAGGATTCTTGCGGTTGTTCTTTGTGACAAGAAGTAACGCTAAACGGCAACGCCGCTAAGAGGGAGAGCAAGATAAGTTGTTTCTTTTTCATGGTTCTACCTCCTTAGATGCCCCACGATTGCCAAAGGACATCGACACTGCCTTCGTTATGTTCTTTGATGTAGGTAATGCCTAACGCTTCCACGTCGGTACGGAACGCTTTGCGTAATGCCGTTAATTCATCGCCGCCATAGTAGCTGGGGTGAAGTTGAAGCATCGCATAACGTGGCATGATGGATTCGAGCAGGATGGCCGTATGGGTTGCGGTATAGTAATCGCCATCCTTAAGGCCTTCGATTTCTTGCATGGCTTGGTCACAGAGTTCTTGCCATTTGAGCATTAAGCCCGTTGGCCAAAGCGTTGGATCTTCAAACGTTTGATAATCGTTGATGATGCCGGTGTAGCTTGATTCAATCGATTGGCAATACGCCCGTTCATAACGATAGAGACGGTACATCGTCTCTGCAGCGTCACGATAGACGTAATGGAACCATTTCTTCGTGTAATAGACGGCATCAATGTTGACGTTAATCATGAGCTTGCTGTCGAGGTACTTCTTTAATTCCATGAACCCAGGAAGAATTGGCGATTCCCAAGAGCACGTATCAAAGAGGACTTGCGCATTGTTCGCTTTTAAGAACCGCGCGTTCTCAACCATCGCATCGAACGAGTTATACGGGAAGGTATAGCCACGGAAGTTCGTGGAGTAAGTCCAGGCAAAGAGATAAGAAGCGCAAGCGCTCCAGCCACGGATTTGATCGCAGATGGCTTTGTTGTTCTCGTCATAGAACGAGTAGGTGTATAACGCGTTCGAAGGCGCAATCATGACGCCGACCGTTGGATGGCAACGGACGGACTCATCGATTGGGCTCCAAGTGTCGGTCGCGGCATCGTACTTCGCCGGGGCTTGCATGGTGTCGTGATAAGCAAACATTAAGATGGTGTATTCAAAATCCGTCGGGATTATATTGGTGTTATCCCGGTCAGCATTATGAATGTAGGCTTGCACAACATCATCGACGTCGTTCAAGAATTGAATTTGAACGGCTGAAGTTGTGCCATAGGTGTTGAATTTCTCTTTGCAAGTATCGCAATCGCAATAACGTAACGTATCCATTTGAGAGAACGTAATCGCGTGATTTTCTGGGTGGGCCACCATGATTTTAATGATTTCATTGGCAGCCGCTTCGACCATTTCTTTCCGCGATTCGTTGTCACCATGGGCGGTGTAGCAAAGCTGATAAACAATTGCGCCTGTGCCAGGGTCAGAAGCACCGGTGGCATCAAACCATTCGGGGTGCTCATCCTTGTATTTACGCATGATGTAGTAAACGTTATGGACCGTCGAATAGTCCGCAGAGCTATAAGACGGATACGGGGCTTCGGTTAAGCCTTCGGCATAACGAAGCGAAGCGTCAGCCCAGCCTGGCGCAAGACGTGCTTTATAGTCTG
>OMVB01000127.1 GCA_900314395.1 uncultured Prevotellaceae bacterium
GAATGACAAGGAGCAAACTGAGTAAAATACAACTCATGATTCAGAATCTGGCCGGCATTGTTAAACACAGCACCAGTACTCTTCTTCACAATCTCCTCAAGGGACATCGTTTCGAACTCCGTCCCGGCAATCAACTTGTTAAGGTTATCCACATAACCCTGCAGGTGCTTGCCGTGGTGGAAACTCAGCGTCTCATCACTGATCACAGGAGCAAGGGACTTGTATGGTAAATCTATTAACTTAAACATAACTCTGTTGGAGATCCCGGGTCAAAGCCCGGAATGAGGGTTTCTTTTTTATAGGGTAGTCAAATACTCGCTAAGTTGCTTGAGGTAATAGAACTCATCCATAAAACTGCGCGTTACCGACTTGACATGTGAGAAATCCACTTGAGCCGCACTTATCTGCATATTCTGCAGATACTTCGCAAAATCTCTTGCAGCGGTTCTGGACTTAAGCTCGCTGCCCAGAATGGTGGTTATATCTATCGTTTTCATTATCTGCTAAAACAAAGAGCGCTCGCTTTCCTTCAAGTGGTCATAAGCAATCTGAATGTACCGTTCCTTGAAGAGCGTTCTCTTTCGTTCATTCCACTCCCACACTTTTCGGATGGTATTTTCCAGCGAGATCCCCGGATTCTCATTCCGTACAAAGTCCACAGTTGCCAGAACTTCCAGCGATAAGGTGGACTGGAATCCGGATACCAGTCTGACCAGCTGCTCAAGGCGTCCCCTGGATTCTGCAGATAGGTTCTCACTCACATATTGCTTCACCTCTTCCCAGGTATTATACTGCAGGGTAAACGGATCAAAAGCACGAAGGTTCATCTGCTCCAGGCCGGTGAGATACTTCCCGTTCAAGGCATGGAGAGCCCAGCCTACCTGCGTACTATAGGGGCCAAAATGAGCCGGGGTAAATTTGTACCTACCAAAGGCAGGCTCACCTAGGCGCTGCATGAAGTACACAAGCTTGTTAGCTGCAAAAAGCGTTGCCTGCTCGCCCAATGTCTCATAAAAGTACAAGGCATATAGCATCATCGCTCTTTCGGGCGTCAGCAGTACATCGCCCATCGGTCTGGCGGTGGATTTCAACACAGTTGACACATCTGCACTGGGCTCATAAAGATGAATGACCGTGTCCAGCCCAGAGAGACTTTCAATAATCATCGGCTTTACTATGCTCCAGTCTAATCCTCCATTTCCGCAACCCAACGGCGGAATGGAGATGTTTTCCACCTTATTGTCTATAATAAACTTCCTCAAGGCCTCCAGCCCTCTCTGAATATATTCATACTTGGAAGGATTCCTCCAGTGAACCTTGGTAGGGAAATTAACAATAATCTTCTCTCCATATCTGGAGGACCGGTCTTTAACCGTCAACAAAGTCCCCGGGTACAATTCTCCTTTCTTACACGCCTCCACGTAAACTGCATAATTGCGCGGGAACTCGTCCTTAAACTGAAGCGCAATTCCTTTTCCCATCACGCCTACCGTATTGACCGTGTTAACCAGGACACCATCCGATGATGCCAATAGGTTCCCTTTAGTGAACTCAATCATTATAGTAGTATTTACGTTTGCTATCTACATACACTTTCAGTTGGCAGCCCGTCTCCTTCATTATTGTGTTCACTACCTCTGCAGCCCCATCATCTAAAACAATGATACCGGAGAAACAAGATATTGGTACGTGCTTCTTTACCAGAAACTCGGCCTGCTTCCTTCGCATATTATCGGGTTCGTCTTCTGTACTTACCCAATAGGTTAGATCCACCGCCCTCCAGTCCACCTTATCTAAGTCCGCTAGATTGTTGTAGTAAGCCGTGAGCCGGTCTTTCGCATGACCATCAGTGAAACAGAACTCAGGGCATACCTGAACAACAGTTTCAATATGCGTGCAGACATATACAATCTCGCGCTGCTCCCTTTGCCTAATACCCCTGTGCCCCGTCTTGATATTCAGCAGCATCGGCGAATGCCCGCCAAAATAGAACGGCACATAGTCGCTCAGCACCCCGCCCGGAGCAATGGGTACCTGAAACTCTCCCCGCTGCTCAATCAAAGTCTCATCCCCAATATTAATATACTCAGGATACCTCCTCACATTGGGCGCATACATACCATCCTTCAGAATAATACGCAGGTTCTCAATGTGCGTCATTCTGAAAAGGTGCTTTTGTATGTATAGATTATCCGGCATCTATACTATTATTAAATGTATCGCTTCTCAATCACTTTCCAATTTACTATCCTCCACAAAGCACTCAAATGCGCCGCCCTCCGATTCTGGTAGTCCAGATAATAGGCGTGCTCCCAGACGTCGAAGGTGAGGATGGGCTTAAGGCCGTGAGCGACGGGGTTGTCGGCGCCGGGGTATTGAGCAATGGTCAACTCGCCGGAGGTGTTGGCTTGGAGCCAGACCCAGCCGGAGCCAAAGAGGGTGACGCCTTTGGCTTCGAATTCAGTTTTGAAAGCATCCACACTTCCCCACTGCTTCGCAATCTGAGCAAAAAGAGGAGATTCTTACACAGCACCAGTACTCTTCTTCACAATCTCCTCCAGGGACATCGTTTCGAACTCCGTCCCGGCAATCAACTTGTTAAGGTGGTTGAGCGATTGATGTTACGGTAATCGCGTATTGAATTGAAGGTCAGGTAGTTAGGAGGGATTTGCAATCTATTACAACTTTCAACCCTTTACTGCTCCACCCAAATCAATTCTTCTATGTTATACCCTCTGCGGCTTGCCTCTGCCAGAATCATATCTTTAGCCTCTGGGGGCAACTGAGGGGTTCTGGAGAGTATCCAGAGGTATTTGTCGGAGCTGCCGCCAACCAAGACCCATTGGTAATCTGGGTCCAGGAGGAGGATGCGGTAGTCGCCGTAGAAGAACCAGAAGAAGGAGACGCGCAGGATTCGGGGAGTGTCGGTGAACTTGGTTTTGCCCTTTGCAACCTTCTGAACGCCGTTTTTGAGCCCAGTGTTCAGGACAGCGATGCGGCCGTCGCCCGTCAGCGAATAATTGGCCTTGCTGTGGGAAATCCCCCTCTCAAACCGATGATTAAACCTCGCGACCTCAAACCAGTCGCCAAGATATTTCTGAAGGTCGATGCCCCCGGACACGGAATTATCTGCTTTCATAGCGTTTTTCCAGTTCTTTCCAATTGACGATGCCCCACAGTGCCTTCAGATAGCCGGCTCTACGGTTCTGATAGTCAAGATAATACGCATGCTCCCATACGTCGAAGGTGAGGATGGGCCTGAGGCCATGGGCCACAGGATTGTCGGCATTTGCATACTGTCCGATGCTGAGTACACCTTCCGCATCTGCCTGCAACCATACCCAGCCGCTGCCGAAAAGGCCGGTGCCTTTGGCTTCGAAATCGGCCTGGAAGGCTTCCAGGGTACCCCATTGCTTCAGGATTTGCTGACAGAGAGGAGATTTCTCGACTTCGCTCGAAATGACAGAATTGTTATTGTCATCCTGAGGAGCGTCCGCAACGAAGGATCTAAACTGCATAAAATACAGCCCATGGTTCAGGATTTGTCCGGCGTTGTTGAAGATAGCACCAGAGGACTTCTTGAGGATCTCCTTTAGCACAGATTCTTCGCTTCGCTCAGAATGACAAGTTGAGTGCTCAGAATGACAGAGCCCCTCGAACTCGGTGCCGACAATGAGCTTATTCAGGTTGTCCACATACGTCTGCAGGTGCTTGCCGTGGTGGAAACCCAATGTTTGGTCACTAATCACCGGCGCCAGTGACTTATAGGGAAGTTCAATCAGTGTAAACATAATTTCTTTAGTGTTCTTACTGTCCCAAAAACCGGGACATTAGCATCAAATCTTGCCGTTTTTGCTCTCAATGTCCCAAAACCAGGGACATTAAACACAACTGCAAAACCATGACATTAACGCAGCTGCAGAGCCGGGCCGGCAGAGCCGACAACATACTAGTAGTTCTCCGGTTTCAGCTGAAAGTAGCTTTGCGGGTGGTCGCAGACAGGGCAGACTTCAGGAGCCTTGGGGCCAATCACGATATGGCCGCAGTTAGAGCACTGCCAGATGCAGTCGCCTTCGCGGGAGAAGACCAGGCCGCCCTCAATGTTGGCCAGTAGCTTGCGGTAGCGGGCCTCGTGCTCTTTCTCAATAGCGCCAACCATGCGGAACTTTTCCGCAATCTCCTTAAAGCCCTCGGCCTCGGCCTCATCGGCCATACGGTCGTACATATCGGTCCACTCATAATTCTCGCCATCGGCAGCATCGGCCAGGTTCTCTACGGTAGAGGGTACGCCATTGTGCAGGTACTTGTACCAAATCTCCGCATGCTCCTTCTCGTTGGCAGCAGTCTCTTCAAAAATCTTGGAAATTTGCACATAGCCGTCTTTCTTTGCCTTGGATGCAAAGAATGTGTATTTGTTGCGAGCCATTGACTCCCCGGCAAAAGCCTCCAGGAGGTTCTTTTCTGTTTTAGTTCCTTTCAAATTCATAATATGTTGGTATTAAAATTAGATTCTTCGCTTCGCTCAGAATGACAAAAGAAGCTCAGAATGACAAAATGTATTCAGAACGACAAAAATGTATTCAGAACGACAACTAAATTTTTTCCAAAAATTCCAGCGGGATGTTGGATACGGCAACAACGGCAACGCCTTCGATGGCAACAAGAAGCTTTCTGTCTTTCTTGATTCTTCTTACTACGCCGGTCGCGCCTTTGTAATAACCGGCAATCACCCGCACCGGATCGCCCTTCCTGTACTGCTCCATTCCGTCCTCCGGCACGCTGACTTCGCAACCGCCCCCGGGCGACGTCACCAGAATAAAGGCCTCCATATGCTCATCGCTGATCGGCTCCGGCTTGCCCTCCGGCGTCCCGTAAACCAGCACGTGGTCGTATCTGTCTTTTTTGAGCTTTTCTATATACGCCGGCGTCACCTTGATGAAGAGTAGGGCAGGGATCAAAGGGACGACTTTGTATTTTATGCTGCCTCCGTTAAATGTGTCGATGGTCTTAAGGGCCTGATAGGTCTCATTGCCAGCTTCTTCTACCTGCGATTTAACGTAGCGAAGCCTGTTTTTGAATACCCTTAGGGCGTACCATTTTTTGTCAGAGGAGTCGGCCATTTTGTCTTTGTTGAGTCCAGGGCATACCTTTCCCAACCCGGACGGATAGTGAATCTGGTCCGCCAGGCGAGGCCAGGCTCTTTTGGTATTGCTCCACCAAAATCAGTCTTGCTCCTATCCAAGAGTAGTGTCTGCAAGCCCCCTGTGTACATTCACAGTGCAAATATAACCATTATCTATTACATAAACAACAAAAGTGGCCGGAAAATCCGGCCACTTTTGGTTCATTCTGATTTAGTCTCTTTTGAAGATGTCCCGGGTGTAAACTTTATCGGCGACATCGTCCAGAACAGAGTCGTATCTGTTGGCGATGATAGCGTCCGATTGTGCCTTGAAAGCATGGAGGTCATTCACCACCTGTGACCCGAAGAACGTTGTTCCGTCCTCCAATGTGGGCTCATAGATAATGACCTTCGCCCCCTTTGCCTTGATGCGTTTCATGATGCCTTGAATCGCCGACTGGCGGAAGTTGTCGCTGTTGCTTTTCATTGTGAGCCGATACACCCCTACGACCACTTCCCTCTCCTCTTTTGCATCGTATGTATTGGTTCCGGAATAGCTGTAATAGCCGGCCCTGTCAAGTACCTGATCTGCAATATAATCTTTTCTGGTCTTATTACTGTCGACGATGGCTTTGATAAGATTTTCCGGCACATCATTAAAGTTAGCCAAGAGCTGTTTGGTATCCTTTGGCAAACAGTATCCGCCATACCCGAACGACGGGTTATTATAGTGCGTGCCGATCCTGGGATCCAGGCAAACGCCTTCTATAATCGCCTTAGTATCAAGACCTTTCATCTCTGCATACGTATCCAGTTCATTGAAGTAACTTACGCGCAGCGCCAGGTAAGTATTTGCAAAAAGCTTCACCGCCTCCGCCTCCGTCGTCCCCATAAACAGCACCGGCACATCCTCCGTTATCGCCCCCTCCTTGATTATCGCCGCAAACGTATGCGCCGCTTCCTCTAAGGAATGAGATTTCTCGACTTCGCTCGAAATGACAGAGTCCCGTTCCTCATCGAACCCAACGATGATTCTTGAAGGATAAAGGTTATCATACAACGCCTTACTCTCACGAAGGAACTCCGGCGCAAACAGAATGTTTTGAGTATGATACCTCTCCTTCACATGCTTCGTATACCCCACCGGCACAGTACTCTTGATAACCATAACCGCATCCGGATTCACCTCCAGAACAAGCTCAATCACCTCCTCAACATGCGACGTATCAAAGAAATTCCTCTTGCTGTCGTAGTTGGTAGGCGCCGCAATCACCACAAAATCGGCATCACGATAAGCCGCACGGCCATCCAGGGTCGCAACCAGATTCAACGGTTTCTCCGCCAGGTATTTTTCAATATATTCATCTTGAATCGGCGACTCCCGGCGGTTAATCTTGTCCACCTTCTCCGGCACGATATCAACCGCCACAACCTCGTGGTGTTGTGCCAACAGAGTCGCTATGGACATACCCACATAACCCGTTCCTGCAACAGCAATCTTCATTGTATCAAGCGTTTAGTAATTTTATCTTTTTGCCGATGTTACATTCCGGGCCGTCTTATAACGATGGGGATCGCCCCCTCCGGGAAGGATTCCTGACCTGTGCAAACAAGGGCCAGATAACCTCCTCCGCCGGCTCCGGGCATCTTCCAGGCCAGCACTCCGGGCACCAAAGAATATTTGTCTATGTAAGACTGCACAACGGGATTCACCATGGCAGGGAACATAGCCACCTGGGCCATGAAAGATGCCTTGTAGGCTGCTGCAAAGCCGTTCAAGTCGCGTTCCATGATTGCCTTCCAGCAATCATCGGCCGCGGCGGCAAGTGCTCGCACCTTGGGCTCAGTTATATCTTTTCCCTCCACCACAGAGCAGTCAGGCTCACGCGGCGGCATCGGAACCAGACAAATATGCTCCTCCAGCCAGGAGAGGATAGCCTCGTCTGTACAAGTCTCTATCCTATCCGGCCAGAACCGGCCGTCATACCAATGACGGCAAAGCCCGGGAACACAAATGCCGATGGCATCCTGAGCCCCGGAAACAATGCCTCCGGAGCGCTCAGGGTCATTTTCCAGGCAGAAAGCCAATTTAGCCAGCATCTCCGGGTCCATGTTCGGGAGCTGCAAAGGCCAGTATTTCTTAATCGTATTCCGGGTGCTGGTGCTAAGGCCGCAACGCTCCCTAATCTCGAAGGTAGGCTCAAGCGAAACCGTAATAGCCCAACCGGGAGCAAGGCTGCTCACATACGGCTGGTCTATCCAAGTCCCCGCCAAATCCAAGCGGGTTGGAATCTGGCTCTCCACCTTCTTCAAAGAGGTGCTTGAACGGGCTTCCAGGCCCTTCTGCGGCGTCCTTTTAAGGACAATGTACTCTATACCGCGCTCCCGGCAGAAGTCCCTTTTGATATCACTGCTGCCGTCCTCGTTCACCACAAGGATATCCGGCTTAAGCATGTCCACAGTGGGCACAAAGTCCATGAGGCCGCTACCGGCGTTAATGAAAGCATCCTTCACATAGCGGATAGCCTTGACCATGAAAAGACGTTCCTGCTCGCTGTACAATGCCTTGTGATGCTTGAAACCAAGAATGGTCTTGTCACTGCCTATACCAACGTACAGGTCTCCGTACTGCGCAGCCTGGCGGAAAAACTCCACGTGCCCGCTGTGCAGAAGGTCATAACACCCGCTTACGAATACTTTCTTAACGGTTCGCATACATATCCTCGTAATACTTCAGGTAGTCGCCGGAGGTGACGTTGTCCATCCAGTCCTGGTTGTCAAGGTACCAGCGGACGGTCTTCTCTATGCCCTCCTCAAACTGCAAAGAGGGCTCCCAGCCCAGTTCCTTCTGCAATTTGGAGGAATCAATGGCGTACCTTAAATCATGCCCCGCACGGTCGGTCACATAGGTGATAAGGTCCATGTCTGCGCCTTCCGGGCGGCCCAGCAGACGGTCTACGGTACCTATCAGCACCTTTATAATGTCGATGTTCTTCCACTCATTGAAGCCGCCGATGTTATAAGTCTCCCCTACCTTGCCCTCATGGAAGATAAGGTCGATTGCCCTGGCATGATCCTCTACGTACAACCAGTCGCGCACATTCTCTCCTCTGCCATAAACAGGCAGCGGTTTACGATGGCGTATATTATTGATAAACAGAGGAATAAGCTTTTCCGGGAACTGATAAGGCCCGTAGTTGTTGGAGCAGTTTGTCACCACCGTCGGCAAGCCGTATGTATCATGGAAAGCCCTAACAAAATGGTCCGATGACGCCTTGGCCGCGCTATACGGACTGTGCGGCTGATACTTCATGTCCTCCGTAAAGAACTTGCTGCCATAAGCCAGATGATGCTTCCCGGACGACGCCTTCGTAGTAAACGGCGGCTTAATCCCCTCCGGATTCGTCATCTGCAACGCCCCATACACCTCATCGGTACTGATATGGTAGAACCTGCATTCCACGGAAGAAGCTGTCTCATCCGTGGAATGATCCATCTTCCAGCCCATCGGCTCCCAATAAAGTTTGGCAGCCTGCAGAAGCGACAGCGTACCCATCACATTAGTCTGCGCGAACGTAAAAGGATCCTTGATAGAACGGTCCACATGACTCTCTGCAGCAAGATGGATAATACCATCCACATGTTCCTCCTGCATAAGCTTGAGCACTCCCTCAAAATCACAGATATCCATCCTCACAAACTTATAGTTAGGCTTATCCTCAATATCCTTCAAATTTGCCAGGTTACCCGCATAAGTAAGCTTATCCAGGTTGATAATCCTGTACTCCGGATACTTGTTCACGAACAAGCGGACAACATGGCTGCCAATAAAGCCGGCGCCTCCGGTAATGATAATAGTACGTTTCATATGTTACTCTTTTTTTCTTCTGAAAACTGCCACTCCACAGCCGGCAACGGCAAGACCGCCGAGCACCCAGAGCCAGGGAAAGCCGGCCTCCCTCTTTGTTACACGGGCCCACATATCCAGGAGCTTCTGCGTATTCTCTCCCCAGTCTCGCTCAATAACACTACGCTCAATCTCTGAACGGTCCGGGAACATCACCGGGTTGATATGCACGGAGTCAGCCTCGGGGCCAAAGAAATAGCTCAAGTCATGAGCCGGGAAACGGCTGTCACGGTAGTGCTCCAGAATAGCTTTATCCCCGCTGCAAGCCACATAACGGGTGACATCGGTATTGCGGATAACAACATCCGGGCGGTTCATGAAATTAATCCAGTAACGGGCCGCCTTGGTATTAACTGCGTACTTGGGAATAACCCAGCCGTCGAACCATAGGGTAAAGCCCTCGTCCGGGAGGGAAAAACGCAGTTTCACGCCCTTCTTAGCAGCCTCCTCAATAGCCTGCACAGCCTCTCCGTTCCAGGTAAGATTCACATAACCCTCCTCGCGGACCATCTTGTCCTTATCCTCTACAGCGTCCCAGCTGAGAACATTCTCATGCACATTCATAAGGAACTGCTCCACCAGTGCCAGATTCTCCTCTCCGGTGTAATACATCAGTTCTTCCGGGGTAACCGTCCCCGCGGCAATCTCCTTCTCCTTAACGGCCAGGATAACCTGCGAATAAACGTCACGGGCAGAGTCCTTGATAAGAATCCTGTCCTTGTACTTATAGTTGCGGATTACATTCCAAGTATTTGAGTCATTGTCGGTTACATACTGCGCATTGTACAGCACGCCCGTCGTTCCCCACATGTTGCCGACGGCATAATCATTCGCATCGACAATACTGCTGATCTTGGAAAAATGGTTATAAATGAAAGGCGATATGTGTGTGGAGTCGATATAGCACGGTGTGCTGCCGAAGTCTTTGTCGATTGGCAGGAGCTCCTCGTTTGCGAGCATCCGCTCGATGATATAGTCCGACGGACTGACTACGTCATAGTCTTCGTGGCGGATTTCCACCGCTTCCGTGAATTCCAGATTTGTCTCGAAGGTGGTGTATTCCACTTTCACATGCTCCCCCGTCTGTTCAAAATACCACTGTTCGAACTCCGGAATTACTTCCATGTCGATGTAATTGAACCAGTTGTACACGCGAAGGACATTGGTTTGCCTGTCCCCTTTGCATCCAACCAACAGCAGCATCGCAGCTGCCAGCAACATTAGCTTCTTCATATAGTGTTTATGTGATTAACACACAAATATAAGAAGCAGTTTTGACAATTCAAAACTGCTTCTATACTATTCGCATTAGAAGTCGATGAATTAGTTTTAGCAGACGCAGTATACCCCCAAAATACCCATGGTCGCCCGTGACCGTGTGAACGGGGGGACCGGAATCAAGTCCGTAAGGACTGATGAAACGGTGGGATGAGCGAAGCGAAGGTTTTTGGGGGTATACTGCGTCTGCTATTAGCTATCTGCGTTTTTTGCCATGTTTGCGACTGGCTTTTTTACGTTTGGAAACGATAGCCGCAACAATAAGGGCAACAACGCAAAGACCGATAACAACAACAGTCATAGAGCTGGCATTATCACCCTTCACGCGACTCCACATCTGGATAAGCTTCTCCGTATTCTCACCCCAGTCATGCTCCAGGCTGCTACGCTCGATATCCGAACGGTCCGGATACAGAACTGGATTAACATGAACGGAATCGGCACCCTCGCCAAAGAAATAACTCAGGTCCTGGGCAGGATACTCCTCGTCAACAAAGGCCTCCATAACCTCCTGGGAGCCGCTGCAAGCCACATAACCGCACTCCTCCGAATTGCGGATAACAATATCCGGGCGGTTCATGAAGTTAATCCAATATTTGGCAGCCTTGGTATTCTTGGCATACTTGGGGATTACCCAACCGTCGAACCAAACGGTAAAGCCCTCCTTGGGAAGAGCATACTCCAGCTCAACGCCAACCTCTGCAGCCTCCTCGATTGCCCATACAGCATCGCCGCTCCAGGTAAGGTTAACGTAGCCAATCTCCTGAACCATCTGATCCTTGCCAAAATCGGCCTCCCAGCCGGCCACAAGCGGCTTAACCTCGCCCATATACTTCTCCACAAGGGCAAGGTTCTCTTCGCCCGTATAGAACATAAGTTCGTCGGCAGTAACGGAACCATCTGCCAGTGCATCCTCCTTAACCTTGAAGATAACCTGCGAATAAACGTCGCGGGCGGAATCCTTGATGAAAATCTTTCCGGTGTACTTGCCATTGCGGATAATGTCCCAGGTCTGGGCATCATCGGCGTCCACATGGCCGGCATTGTAAAGGATACCGGTTGTGCCCCACATGTTGCCCACAGCGTAATCTGCGGCATTGAGACCGCCACCGTTGAACTTGCCGAAGTTGGCGCTTACAAAAGGCGACATATTGTCGTCGATGTAGTTGGGAGTGTTGCCAAAATCCCTGTCGATAGGCAGCAGCAGGCCGCTCTGGAGCATACGCTCAATGATATAGTCAGAAGGGCATACCACGTCAAAATCCTCATGACCTTTCTCTATCTTGGAGAGCATGGTCTCGTTGATGTCGAAAGTCTGGTAAATAACCTTCACGGACTCCCCTGTCTGTTCCTGGTACCAGGCCTCGAACTCAGGGATAACGGACTCGTCAATATAGTCGGACCAGTTGTAAACTTTCAGGAGCTGGTCCCTGTCCTGTGAGCAGCCAAGAGCCGTCGCGGCGGCTGCAAGGAATACAAGAATTTTTTTCATTTATAAATTGAGTTGTTAGTATTTTTTTACATTCAGTTTGCTCTGCCTTGCCTGCCTTAAATTAATGACTATCAACAGGATAAGCACAACAAGGAAGATAAGCGTCATAAGCGGACGAAGCTCCGGGGTTAGGCCTCCCTTTCGCGCATCGGTGTATATATACGTACTAAGCGTATCAAGGCCGATGGTGCCACGGGTGAAGAAGGTCACCGCAAAGTCGTCCAGGCTCATCGTGAACGCCAGTATAAAACCGGAAACCATGCCCGACTTAAGCTCCGGGACAAGCACCTTCCAGAAGGCCTGCGACGGGGTGGCCCCAAGGTCCAGCGCCGCCTCGTAAATGTTGGGATTCATCCGCTGCAACTTGGGCATCACACTGAGCACAACGTAAGGCGTACAGAAGGTTATATGTGCCAGGATAACAGACACATAGCCCTGCGCGAAGCCCAGGAACACAAAGAGCAGGAAGAGCGACACACCGGTGATTATATCCGGGTTAATCATAGGCACATTGTTCAGGAAAGTAATGGCCTTTTTCTTCCGCCCTTTCAGGTTATGTATGCCGATTGCAGCCACAGTTCCCAGCATCATCGACACAAAAGCGGCCACCAGGGCTATTATAAGGGTGTTTTCCACCGCTGCGATGAGCGAAGCGTTGCCCTGCATCTGCCCCGTGAGAAGGTTTTCATAAAGCTTGGTGGAGAAGCCGTCCCAGTTGCCAAGCACCCTGCTCTGGGTGAAGGAGAAGATGGCTATGAACACCAGCGGTGCGTACATTACTATGAGCAGCACCCAGATATAAGCCTTTGCGAAGAACTTTTTCATGGTCAGATGAGCCCTCCTTCGGCCTGCTCCTTATCTTTGGACATCAGTGACGATATGCCGATGATGATGAGCATTATAAGTGAAAGTGCGGCTCCATAGTTCCACATCGACGAATTGATGTTCTCCTGGATGATGGTACCGAAGAGCTTTATCTTATTGTTAGTCAGGAACTCAGAGATTGCGAAGGTGCTTACCGTGGGCATGAAGACCATGAGCACTCCGCTCCAGACTCCGGGCATCGACAGCGGCACGGTCACCTTCCAGAAGGCCCGCCAGGGAGTCGCTCCCAGGTCTACAGCAGCCTCGGCGTAGCTCTTATCCATCTTGCTAAGTACATTGTAGATGGGATAGATCATGAACGGGAGGTAGTCGTAAACCATACCGAAGAGCAGCGTCCCCTTGCCCAGGTTCATTCCCAGGATGGTGAACAGCTGCGCGGTGGCAAGGGTTCGCATCAGCGCGTTAATCCACATCGGCATAATGAACAGCACGATGGTGACAGCGCTTTTGTTATAGTCCTTGCGGGACAGTATCCACGCGGCCGGATAGCCGATCAGAATGCACAGGATGGTGTTTTCCAGCGCCACTTCTATGGATACGGCAAAGGTGGACAGTGCGTCCTTGTCCGTGAAAAACTTGGTTATGTTGGCAAGGGTGAACCCGCCCTGACTGTCCTGAAGTGCATACACCAATATCAGAATCAGCGGCAGCACTACAAAGATTATCAGGAAGATGAGGTACGGGATACTCCAGTTACTGCGCTTTCTCATCCTCTATGAGTTCTATCTTTATGCCTTTGTTCTTTATGCCGATGCCCACGAGGTCTCCCTTGTCCCAGATGTCCTGGGTGTCTACCCACAGGAAGCCGCCGTCGTCGGTTTTGATGGTCAGGTGATAATGGTCGCCTTTATACAGGATAAAGTGGACTTCACCCTCCGTAAGGCCTGCGTCAATATCGTCCAGAAGATCCACGCTTCCGAACGGTATCTGCACTCTCACCCTCGTTCCCTTTGGAACATCGTTCATTTTATCCACCGGAAGGCTGAACTCCGGGTTGTCGAAGTCAACCGACTCCCCGTTCCAGGTCCCCTCCAGGGTGTTGCACGTACGCTCCTTCTTCATAACCTGGATATCGTCCGGGTCAATGTAAAGGTTCACCGTCTCCCCCACTGCGTAAGGGTCGTAATCCTGGATCATAAGCTCGTTGCCGGAATCCGTATCCACGAACATCTCGTAGTGGACACCCTTGAAAGTGCAGGACTTCACCGTGGCGGTAAACTGCGTCTTGGCCGCCTCCTTGGTGAAATAAATGTCCTCCGGGCGCACTACAACGTCCACAGGCACGTCCTCCCCGAAGCCTTCGTCCACACAGTCAAAATCGTGGCCGATGAAGCTGACCTTCCTGTCCCGGATCATCGTTCCGTTCAGGATGTTCGATTCGCCTATGAAGTCGGCCACAAAGGAGTTTACAGGCTCGTTGTAGATATCGGTAGGAGTGCCTATCTGCTGGATTTTACCCTCGTTTATAACGACGATGGTGTCACTCAGCGTCAGGGCTTCCTCCTGGTCGTGGGTAACATATACAAAGGTGATACCCAGCTTCTTATGCATCTCCTTAAGCTCCGTCTGCATGTCCTTGCGCATCTTCAGGTCAAGGGCGGCAAGGGGCTCGTCCAGGAGCAGCACCTTTGGTTGGTTGACAATGGCCCTGGCGATGGCGATACGCTGCTGCTGGCCGCCGGAGAGGGTCTCCACGTCACGGTCTTCGTAGTCACTCATTGCCACGAGTTTGAGCACCTTGCGCACACGCTTGTCGATTTCCTCCTTGGGAGTTTTCTTGAGCTTGAGGCCGAATGCCACGTTGTCGTAAACGTCCAGGTGCGGGAACAGGGCGTATCTCTGGAAGACGGTATTCAAAGGACGCTCGTGCGGCGGAATTCCCGCAAGCTCCTTACCGTCCATGAGGATAGAGCCTTCGTCGGGCTGCAGGAAGCCTGCAATCATGCGCAGCAGGGTTGTCTTGCCGCAGCCGGAAGGTCCCAGAAGGGTTACGAATTCTCCCCGTCTTATATACAGGTTAATGTCGTGAAGCACCTGCTTTCCACTGAAGGATTTGCTCAGGTGCTTGATGTCGATGATCTTGTCTGTCATTTCACCAGCGAGGGCTACTTAACTTTAAGGCTCAAGTTGTAAAGAGCTCCTACAGAGAATGTTGCAAGCTCGTACCTGGAGTTGTACCCGAACGAGGCGTGAAGCCTGAGGGCCTTGTCCTTGAGGGGTGTCCAGTGTGCTGCTACGCCGGCGTTTACAGAGTTCCTCTTGAAGCCGGGAATCTGGTCCTTGGTGCGCTCGATGCCGCCCTTGAAAAGGATCTGTACGTCATCGTTCACTGTCCAGTTGGCGGAAGGGAGGATGGTGTAACCGGAGGCCATGATGTCATCTGTTCCTACCTTGTTGAACAGGTCAAGGGTAAGTACAACGGGCTCTGCATTGTAACGGAGTCCCACGGTGAGAACCTTCTGGAAGCAGTCGAAGAACTTGGTGCCTTCTCCCAGCTTGACAGTCTGAACGAAGGTGAGGCTGGTGATGGTCTCGAAGTTGTCGTAGGTGCCGCGCCACTCGCCGCTGTAGTTGAAGAGGCCGCTCTTGAGGGGACGTCTTCCGAAGGGCGATGTTGTCATCTGTGCGCTGAAGGATGTGGTCTCTGATGCGTTCCAGCCGATTTTTCCACCCCACTGGTAAACGGGAAGGGTCTCCCACAGGCTGGAGTTGAGTTCAGGATGAACCTCCCAGTCGTAGTCGTCCAGCTCGAAGCCTCCGGTGGTGATGGGCTGCTTTCCTGCGGTGATGCTCCAGTCGCCAAAAGTATAGGTGAGGTTAGCACAGTCCAGCCAGTTTACGGTGTCTGTGTGAAGGAAGGTATCCTTGTACAGGTCCTTGGGCTCCCTTGACAGCCAGTGATTGGCTATGCTGAAGGAGAGATTCTCTGTGATATTGCCCTCGAAAAGGGTGTAAAGGGATGTGTTTCCCAGATTAAAGTCGTTTTCCCCGCCTTTCTCTGTAGAGAGAACAGGATTCAGGTCAAGTCTGGGGATGATGTTGAATACTACACCGTCATCGGTGCCTTCAGCCTCTTGTGCGTGCACAAGCAAGCAGGGCAGCATCAGTGCTGCGCAAACAACCAATATTTTCTTCATTGTAACACATAAAAAATAAGTTTGTTATACTTGACAGCCTACCAGCTTGTGCATCGGGCTGATTTACGCAGCAAATGTACGTTCTTTACCGGTATTTTCAAAAAAAATTTAGTATTTTCGCGTCCATGGAACTTGTACGAATCGCGACCTACCACTCACCCCTGCGGGAGAAGTTCGGCGTGCCAAGGCAGAGCGGGCTGGCGCCGTCCGTCAAGGGGCGCATCGTCTTCGAGCCCGCCTTCCGTGACGCCAACGCCCTCCGGGGCCTCGAAGGCTTCAGCCATATCTGGCTGCTCTGGGCCTTCTCCGCCAACCGTCCCGCCGGTCACTCCGGGCAAGGCCGGGAGACCTCCTGGACGCCCACCGTGCGGCCGCCAAGGCTCGGTGGCAACACAGCCATGGGCGTCTTCGCCACCCGCTCCCCCTACCGCCCCAACCCCATCGGCCTATCCTCCGTCCGGCTGGAGAGCATCGACCTCTCCACCCCGGACGGCCCCGTCCTCCACGTCTGCGGCGCAGACCTCATGGACGGTACACCTATTTATGATATAAAGCCCTACGTAAGCTACGCAGACTCCCACCCGGACGCCACCTCCGGCTTCGTAGACGCTACCCCCTGGGAGCCACTCACCGTAGTCATCCCGGACAAGTTCCGCCAACAGATCCAGAACACGTTCCCGGATGTAAAAGAAGCCCGTCTCCACCTGCGATCCTTGGAAGAAATCCTCTCCCAGGACCCCCGCCCCCAGTACCATCGGTCCAACCCAGTCATTTCGACCGCCCCTTCTGTCATTTCGACCGTCCCTTCTGTCATTTCGACCGCCCCTTCTGTCATTTCGACCGAAGCGGAGAAATCTCCCCCCAAGACCTACGGCCTTTCCTACGGCCCCTGGAACATCCGCTTCACCGTCTCTGGCACCGTCTTAACAGTTATTGATATACAATAGGACAGAGAGACCGTTCAAAGGCCATGGACCCTTATAATTTGGCCTTTTGGGTTGTCTTTAAGACCGCAATAGCTATTGTTTAAATGCAGGAGAATATGTATTTTTGTTGGATAAAAGTTTAGAAAAACAACTAAGCCACAATAACAATGAGCAAAGCGTTCAAGTTTATCGTAGTGATTGCCGCGCTGGTAGCCGCAGCAATCATAATGAAACAGGAAAGATACTCAAGTAACCCGGAAATAGCTGCAGTCCAGAAACTTGCAAAGCGCGTCACCGGGCAGTTCCCCAAAAACTTCGAGTTCTCCATCGCAGAAAACCAGGCCGGCACAGAAATCAAAGACTGGTTCCGCCTGGAAAGCCACAAAGGCAAAATCAAAATCACAGCAAACAACGCAAACTCACTCGCCGTCGGCCTCAACCACTATTACAAATACTGGTGCAACAAAACCGTCGGCTGGTTCAAAAACGAGAAAATAACCCTCCCGGAAGAACTCCCGCAGGTAGACGAGCCCGTCACCGTCAACGCACGCGTAGAAGACCGCTTCTTCCTCAACTACTGCACCTACGGCTACACAATGCCCTGGTGGAACTGGGAAGACTGGGAGCACTTCATAGACTGGATGGCCCTGCAAGGCATCAACCTGCCCCTGGCCATCACCGGACAGGAATCCATCTGGTACAAAATCTGGACAGAAATGGGCCTTAGCGACGAGCAAGTACGCAGCTACTTCACCGGCCCCGCCCATCTCCCCTGGCACAGGATGCTCAACATCGACCACTGGGGCGGTCCCCTTCCCAAATCATGGCTCGACGGCCAGGAAGCCCTCCAGAAACAGATCGTAGCACG
This sequence comes from uncultured Prevotellaceae bacterium, assembly GCA_900314395.1. Classification (GTDB taxonomy): domain Bacteria; phylum Bacteroidota; class Bacteroidia; order Bacteroidales; family UBA932; genus Cryptobacteroides. Next base: position 17,616 of record OMVB01000127.1, read on the forward strand.
CGAAAGAGAGTTTAACATGCGCCCCGTACTGCCAGCCTTCGCCGGCCACGTACCCGCAGCCCTCAAGGAAGTCAAGCCGGACGCCCAGATAGAGCGCATGAGCGACTGGGCCGGCTTCGCCCTGGAAGACTATCCTTACTTCCTGGACCCCATGGACACCCTCTTCCCCGTCATCCAGAAGAAATTCATAGAGAAAGAAATCGAGCTCTACGGCACAGACCACATCTACGGCATCGACCTCTTCAACGAGATGATTCCCCGCAGCTGGGAGCCCGAATACCTCTCCCGCGTAAGCCGCCAGTGCTACGAATCACTTGCCGCCGCAGACAAAGACGCAGTATGGCTGCAAATGACCTGGCTCTTCTACAACGAGCGTAAATACTGGTTTGAAAACGACTCAGACGAGCGTGTAAAGGCCTTCCTCACCTCCTACCCCGCAGAAAAATCCCTCCTCCTGGACTACTACTGCGAGCGGATGGAAGTCTGGCAGAAAACCCAGAGCTACTACGGTGTACCCTTCATCTGGTGCTACCTGGGCAACTTCGGCGGGAACACCTTCCTGGCCGGCAACATCCAGGACATCAATGAAAAGATAGAGAACACCTTCGTGGGTGCCGGCAGCAACTTCAAAGGCATCGGCTCTACACTCGAAGGCTTCGACTGCAACCCCTTCATGTACCAGTACGTCTTTGAAAAAGCCTGGGACTTCCAGCTCCACAAGAACATCGACGACTACTCATACAGGCTCGCCGACAGGCGTATCGGCAACAGTTCAGACATCGGCCGCGAAGCCTGGAACTACCTGCTGCACAAGATTTACATCGGCCGCAGCGTCCCGGGACACAGCCCCATCCTGAACCTGAGGCCTTCGTTCGGACGCTCAAGTTCCTACCATTCCAGCATCCGTTTCGGCTACCAGAACAAAGAGCTCCTTAACGCCATAAAAGGTATGATTGAGGCCGATGGTGAAGGCGCCGCCTATGAGTTCGACCTTGTGAACCTGACCCGCCAGTGGCTCAGCAACAACTTCGAAATCAAGTTCGCCGATTACAAAGCCGCATACGAGGCCAAGGACGCAGCCAAGACGCAAAAGCTTGCTACTGAGCTGCTTGCAACCTTCGACACCCTTGAAGAACTTCTTGAGAGCCAGAGCTACTTCCTTGTCGGGAAATGGATTGCCGATGCCCGCAGTCACGGAGCCGACGCCGCCGAGTCCGATTACTTTGAGTCCAACGCCCGCAACCTTCTCACCAGCTGGGGAGACCGTGGCAACCTCCTCACAGACTACGCCGACCGCACCTGGGCCGGCCTTGTGAGCACATATTACAAGCCCCGTTGGGAGATGTTTTTTGCCGATGCAGCAGAAGCCCTGGCCTCCGGAAAAGACTTTGACCAGGCCGCCTTCGACGAAAAGTGCAAGGACCTTGAATACGCCTGGTGGAAGGACCGTCCCGGCACCTTCACCTCCGTTCCCGTGGGCAACAGCGTAGAAATCGTAAAGAAGATTATAAAATAACAGCAATATGTCAACGTTAGCGATTATCATTACAGTTTTGGGATACCTGGCACTGATGTTCACGGTGTCATGGTACTCGTCAAGAGGCAGTAACAACAGCACTTTCTTCAGCGGAGGAAAAAGCTCCAACTGGCTGCTCGTAGCCTTCGCGATGATAGGCTCCACAATGTCCGGAGTAACCTTTGTATCGGTGCCCGGAATGGTGGCCGCCGGGCAGTTCGGCTACATGCAGATGTGCCTTGGCTTCATCGCCGGCTACCTGGTTATAGCCTTCGTGCTTACGCCGCTCTACTTCAGGATGAACGTTGTTTCCATCTACGAGTACCTGGACCAGCGCTTTGGCGTTACTACCCACAAGACGGGTGCCTGGGTGTTCTTCATTTCCAAGATTCTTGGCGCGGCAGTGCGCCTTTTCGTAGTCTGCCTCAGCCTCCAGCTCCTGGTATTCGAGCCTCTTGGACTCCCGTTCGCCCTTAACGTATTGTTCTCTATATCAATTGTTTACGCCTATACATACAAGGGCGGGGTGAAGTCTGTCATCTGGACCGATACCCTTAAGACTCTCTGCATGATCCTGGCGGTTGTACTTTCTATCGTTTTCATTGCGCAGAGCCTTGACATCAACATTTTCAAGACAATTAACGAGAGCCCGATGTCCAGGATTTTCCACTTCGAGGACGGCAACTCCACCAACTACTTCTGGAAGCAGTTCCTGGGCGGTCTCTTTACGGTGATTGCCATGACTGGCCTGGACCAGGATATGATGCAGAGGACCCTAAGCTGCAAGAACGCCCGCGAGAGCCAGAAGAACCTGATTACCAGTGTTTTCATGCAGGTTGTGGTTATCTTCCTGTTCCTTTGCCTTGGTGTCCTGCTGTATGCTTTTGCAGGTGCTAACGGCATCGAGGAGACCGGAGACAAGCTCTTCCCGGCTGTGGCAACCAGCGGCCTGCTGCCCGCCGTTGTGGGAGTATTCTTTATCATCGGCCTTGTTGCAGCAGCCTACGGTGCCGGCGGCAGCGCCCTCACTTCGCTTACTACCAGCTTCACTGTGGATATCATCGGCACTAAGGACAAGACGGAGGAGAAGGTGACCGGCATCCGCAAGCGTGTGCATATTGTGATGGCCCTGCTGATGGGTATCGTCATCATCGTCTTCAATGCACTTAACTCCGACAGCGCCATCACGGCGGTTTACCGGATTGCTTCCTACACTTACGGACCGCTGCTGGGTCTTTTCACCTTCGGCATCCTTTGCAAGAAGGAGGTTAATGACAAGTGGGTGCCTGTTGTGGCCATCCTTGCCCCTGTCATCTGCCTTGTCCTTGACCTTAACTCAGAGTCTTGGTTCGATGGTTACAAGATTGGTTTTGAGCTGCTTATCATCAACGCCGCCCTCACCATCATCGGCCTCTGCTGCCTCATCAAAAAGAAATAACCGAATTCCTATAGAAGCAAAAAAAACAAATACCAAAGTGCAAAAATCAAGGGTCCATGCACTTTGGTGTTTGTTTTTATTGCTAATACTGAATGTTAAAATACATGGAGAACAATACTATGTAATGACATTTGACTTTTTCTCCTTTATGGACTGCCGGGGCAAAGATAATTGAGGATTCAATATCTTTGCAAATCTTTATGAAAGAATCCCTGTATTCATCGGCGTTTTTATCATTTTCAAGAGCAACAAAGGTTGCGATGCCGTTTTCATCGACAACAAAGTCAGCACTGATGGTTTGATAATCGCCTTTGAGTTTTATTTCATATCGGGAAATAATGTCCGATATCGCCTGTTCGTTCGGAAGTGGTTTGGGTCGGACATCGACCAACACACCATCTATACTGTGGTTTTTCAGCCACTCTTTCTCGACAGAGGTATCCGCTTGTTTGAAAAGTTTCACGATATCATCATTGTTTCCTTCAAGACCTCCTTCCTTGGCAGTCAAAAACCTGTTTATTGAGCCGTCATCAAAGAAAACAATTTTCCATGTCCTGTTATCAGGATCGCGGCTCATAAATTGCTCCTCTATGGACAACTCCTTCTGTTTTTTCTCAATTTTACTATTTGCATCAAACTTAAAGAACTGATTCTTTGGGCCATAGAAGAACACTTTTACGCCATGAACCTTGCGCCATGTAGTATACTTGTAAAGGCAACACTGCTCCTCGATTCCACTTACCGACAGCCCGTCTGTGTCATATTCGACAAGTATAAAGTAGTCTTTATCATTTGTATACTCAGGGTGTTGTTCTATGAACAATGTGACCAACTGTTCCAACTCCGGAGAAACTTTTGCCGAAGGGAATAAAAAAAATAGAAAAATAATATAACGCAAAAACAACATACTCATAAACTTTTAAGAGATCTTAAAGGGCTATTTATTATTGGGAGATTAAAGAAAGGATAAGGATTAAAATTTCTCCAGGGTGAAATATTACGATAGTCTATACTAGATGCTGTAAATCTTATAATACTATTGTATTGTTTTAAGTATACAGCATGAATTACATCATATCCACATAACTTATCCCATGTTTCAACAGCTCTTTTATCACCGTACTTATCTTCCTTAGTATAACCAGACGGTATTGTATTATTAGGATTATTATGTAAAATCGATACTATAAAATAACCTTTGTGATTTAGATTATATGCAAGATA
>OMVB01000003.1 GCA_900314395.1 uncultured Prevotellaceae bacterium
TGTGCCCGGCGACGAGATCTTCTTTGAAGATACATTTGAAAATGAGCAGCTCGGAGAATTTCCACTGCGCTGGGACCTTCTTGACGGCTATGTTGAAACCGCATCCTTGGAAGGCCGAAAAGTGCTGGCATTTACAGACAATGGCCTTGGGCAGGTGATGCCGCTCATGAAAGACAACAAGTGGAACTGGCTGCCTGAGATATTCACCCTGGAATTCGACCTTTTTGTGGCGCCTCTCGACGAGGACGCCGGCTCGGAACTGGGCATGGAGGTCCGCTTCGGCAACCGGGGCGCTTCCGACTACTACAATGCCTCCAGCTATGTATGGTTCCGCTATCGCGAGGACGGCTCCTCGAGTCTGTCGTGGGCGCTTCTCAAGCCGGGAACCGATGTCCAGACCCGCGGTGACAAGATGCTCGGTCTCAATCCGGGGCTGGAGGATTATAACGCCAAGGACAATCCCCTGAAGGCCGGGGAGTGGAACCATTTCGCCTTTTCCTTCAACAAGCGGGCGTTCAAAGGCTATATCAACGGCGTCCGCCTCATCAATGTGCCGGCCATGGAGGCGCCCGGATATTTCTATTTCAACAGCGCATCCCAGTACGCATACAGCGGCATTTCCAACGTCCGCCTTGCAAAGGGCGCCGTGCCGCTCTACGACCGTCTGATGTCCGAGGGCAAGATTGTCACCTATGCCATCACCTTCGAAACCGGCAAGGCCGACCTCAAGCCCGAATCCATGGTGGAGATAAACCGTGTGGCCAAATTGATGAAGGAGAACCCTGGCCTGGAATTCGAGGTGCAGGGCCACTGCGACGCCACCGGCTCCGACAAAGTGAACGATCCGCTGTCGCAGAAGCGGGCCGAAGCCATCGTAGCCGCCCTGGTTGAAGAGGGCATCGCACAGGCCCGCCTTACCGCCGTCGGAAAGGGCTCCCACCAGCCCATCGCCTCTAACAGCACGGACGAAGGCCGCGCCAAGAACCGCAGGGTTGAGTTTGTAAAGAAATAAAGCCATGAAAAAGATAATCATTACCCTTTTCGCCCTGGCGATGATACTTCCAGCCAAGGCCCAGATGACCCCCGAGGCCGTGATGGGCATGACGCCTGATCTGCCAACTACGGCCGCCCTTCTCAATTACTGGAAAGAGCGCAATGATCCGCTCCGGACAGAAGCCCCCGATTCCTACATCCTGGACGAATTCAGGGAAGCCTGGAATGCCGCCAATAACCAGATTCAGGACATGCAGGAAAAAACCCTCGCACCAGGCATGAAGAAAAATGCGATGGCCGAAAAAGTGGCAGGAACAAACAAAACGGCAGGCGAGGTTGCCAATATGAGCGAGTCGGAGGCCAAAGCTCTAGCCATGTCCTCCATGCAAGGACGCCTTTCCAGCATGGGACTCAGCCAGGCCGATTTTGCCAAACTCCAGAGTAGCAATCTCTCTGATGAGGAGGCCAAGGCAATGGCCAGCAAAGTAATGGCAAAGCAGACGGGCGGGCTCACGGCAAAGGACATTGAGGCCATGTCTCACATGACCGACGAGCAGCGGGCCGCCTTCATGCAGGAATCCGGCCTGGGCGAGTCCATAACCGCCAAGATGAATGCCGACAAAGGCAAACGCGCCTCGTCCCAGAAGCAGTATCAGCTGGCTACGGAACTTACTGCCTTGGGCCAAAAGGAGCACGCTCTCCAGCAGAAGGCTATCGGGATGATTGAATCGGCCAGGAAGGAAGGCGTGGCCCTGTTTGACCGGAAGTACAGGGAGGCGGACACGGAATACCGGGCGGAGATATCAAGGGCTGCCTGGGCCATGGATAATGCCATCAGCGCAGCCGACGTGAAAGCCGCTCAGGCGTGGGCGCGTGCGGCTGAGTCCAATTGGTTCAATAATATGAGCAATTTCTACGCAGAGTACATCCCCATGTACCGCAATGCCGTTGTCGGCGCCATGGACTGCTGCCGCGCCCAGCTACTCCCCGTCAAAAGGCAGCATAAGGAGGTGATGGAAAAGCTCTACGCACTCACCCGGAGTGCCGAATACGCCCTCTCCGACTCCGTCCCCTTTGAAGCTTCATACATGTACTTTGAGCTCTCCGAAAAAATTATGGAATTCGAGCTGGAAGATGAACTGTATAAAGAATAACTACTTCTCGTAAACACCCGGTGCGGTCATGCAGCAATGCTCGGCCGCACCTTTTTCGGTATGCATCTTATCGGAATTCGGATATTTTTACTACCAGAATATCGGCTGTCGGCTTGAGAATGTAGTCTACATCGAACTGCTCCGCCGCTGCGCATACGATTTTCGGGATGTCGAAATCGATGGCAAGACCATCCATATCATCTCAGCCATCGAATGGCTTCTTTCATGACAATCCGTCAGATAGTTTTTTCAATCTCGGGGGACAAACGTACAGAAGATGCCCAAGAAGAGTGTAGGTAGAACTGTAACTGAGTGGTGGCATTGTCCATAGGTAAGCATCCGATGACACGCGAACAGATCCCGGTGCGCCTGCCTGCCTAGTCACTTACACGTACTTCGGTGCTTACGCAACTACTATTTCTGGTGGGAGTAAAAAACAGCACCCACGCCTCAAGGCGCAGGTGCCGGAAATGGGCCGAGAAATGAGCTTGGCAGAGACTTCCTGGCCCAATGCCTACTCCAGGAAGAACACGATGCTTTTCACACTCTCGCCGCTGAAATGATCAGCGCCTGTCAGCAGGCCTACCGAGGCGGCAGAGCCCGTCCAGGTGACTTTACATATTCCTGTCATAATATCTTCACTATACGACCATCCAGTGCCGAGACTTGCATGATCCCATCCAGCAGGGCCATCGAGCGTCATCTCAATCTTTGTGAATTGCTTGCCGGTCGGTGCCGTAAAGGTAAAGCCGCCGGATTCGTGCGTGTTGAAGTAGATGCCATCTTCGTAAGCATACCACATGGCATCAATCATGTCGGCATTAGCACGTAACGTGATGCCCTCCTTCGTATAGGATTCATAAGTGCCAGAGACACTAAGGTCACTGATGTTGCTGCTATCCCAGACAACCGTACCTTCCGGATAGACCTTCACCGTGCAGGTGGCCGTTGTGCCGCTGCCATCGTTGGCGGTAGCGGTGATGGTGGCTGTGCCTTCAGCAACTGCGGTGACTTTGCCGGTAGTGGCATTCACGGTGGCTACACCGGTAGCGCTGCTGCTCCAGGTTACGGACTTATCAACGGCATCGTCGGGCGATACGTTGGTGACAGAAAGGGTTTGCGAGGAACCGATCGTCAGGTTGATGGACGACTTGTTCAGCGTAATGGAAGAAACCTTCTTCGGCTGCATCTTCACCATGATGCTGTAGTACTTGCCGTTCTCGAAGGTGATGCCACTCTTCTCGAAGGTATAGGTGCTTGCTCCGACTGTGGCAGTGAGGGTATAGGTGTCGGTACTGGCGTTCTCGTTGCGCAAGGCTACGGTGAACTCGCTGGCAGCAGCGTCGGGCGTTACGGTGATGTTGCCGTAAGAAGTGCCCATTTCGTAGCTGTCATACTTGAACAGCTGCATTTCCGAGAGCTGCATAGCTCCGCCATTTCCTCTGTTGTTGCTTATCTCAAGGCGGAAATACTGGTATTCACCGGGAACATCCACATCGAAATCCTTCGCGGTATTGCTGGTGTTGGGCATCTCGGAATAACCACTCTTCGTATCGATATCGGTCCAACCGTCTCCGCTGTTCTTTTTACCTTTCAGCACCCAGTCTTGGGGATTGCGTTTCCAATTATCCCAAGACCCAGTGTCACCACCAGTTCTGAGCATATAGCCGTCCACCTTGATGGCGCTGGCGGTGTGGAACTCGATATACCAGCCACCACTGGGCTTGTCCTGGCACCATTTGTTGCCCAAATTGTTGTCAACCAAATTTTCGTGTCCTTCTCCACTGAAGCCACCCGAACCAGCGGTAGCTGTGTAACTGGTATGATAAGTCTTTCCGCCTGTGCCACGATAACTCTTGTTGGTAACGAGCTTGTTGCTGGCTGCACTAATCGTCAGCTTATCGGCTGCAAGGGCTGCGCTGCCGTCCTTGTTCTTCAGTGTGAACTTCACAATAGCCTGCTGGCTGGTGAAGTTGGCCGTATTGGTAGTGATGGTAGTACCATCTACCTCGTTCACCGTCACGGTAGCCGCAGCGTAGTCGTATTTCTTCTCGATGGAATTCTCGTCACTCAAAAGAATACCCTTCTGGCCGGTGTAGCTCCATTCGGCACGGGGGAAGAGAAAGTTCAGATTATCACCTTTATTGGCACCGGTGACGGCGCCCGTCAGGGTGGTGCTGCCGGTCTCGCTGGCGGCAGCAGTCAGGGTGCCCATCGGATCACCACTCCAGTCTCCGGCGAAAACGCTCACCTGGTCCGTTCCTGCCCACTTCACATTTAATGTATTGCCGTCCAGGGACAGCGCCTTGGTATCTTCACCCTTGGTGGCGTCAACAGTAAGGGTGTACGTTTTTGCCGACGGCTGCTCGGGAGCAGGGGCGGGGTCGGGAGTCGTTTCTTTCTGGCAGGAAACAAGGGCCAGGGCTGCAATGCAGGCAGCGCTCAGGCAAGAAATCTTCAACATGCTTTTCATGATGCTTTCCTCCATGGTTTACCAGTTCCAAATATCACCATCAAGTTCTAAAGGATCCACTCCATCATTGGCAGTTCCATACCCATCGCGCAATGCGCTCTGGCAGATGACGCCTTTGGTCTTCACCTCGAAGATGTTCACTTCGGGAGAGAGATACATTTCTTTTTTATTAGTTTCCATAAGCTTATAATATGTTTGAATTTATGTTCATGCAGGTACGCAAAAAGCCGCGGCACTCCTTGCGGAGTCCGCGGTAAGATTCAGATATATTACTGATTACAAGACGGTTATACCCCCCCCCACGATTGTGAGGAGAGCATTAGAAGCGAAGAAATATGACACGATTTCCGGAGATACCGCCGCCATCTTCTCATTGAACCATTCCTGCCTGTTTCTCATTGCAAACGTGATGTCTTCTGTATCTGATAGGTCTTTCTTTTTTTTAAATGCAAAGATAGTGAAAATAGAGTTAATGCGCAAGTTAATTGATTGCATGTCCACGGATTTTTGCTTGTGACCCACAAAGATGAAAAGGCTAAATAGATAAAGTATTTACTTACAATAAGTTACTAAATTATCATATTTCCTTCATCGGGAAGTAATTTTTCCGTACTAAACGGGTATTCTGATTGGATAGAAAGACAGGCGCCGAGCGGCAGATACACGTTCTCCAAAGAGGATGTGAGCCATATCACTGAACCCACAGAGTACATAGCGTTTTGTCACTCATTCAATCACAAAACTGCGCGGATAGAAATCACTGTAGAAACGGCCGTCTTGCCGATGAGTTCCTTTACACCGACCAAAGCGGGATTTTCCGGGGCTCCATC
>OMVB01000078.1 GCA_900314395.1 uncultured Prevotellaceae bacterium
AGTAAGGGTTGCATCAGTAACCGATGACACCTCTACGGATTTCATTATGGATTATGATCCATCGAATCCTGACGCAGATCAGAACGGATATGTCAGATATCCCAATGTGAATACAGTTACCGAAATGACAAACCTGATTGACGCCACAAGAGCATATCAGGCGAATGTGACGGTATTTAACGGGCTTAAGAGCTCTGCGTCCCAGGGCATCTCTATCGGCAACTCATAAAGGAAGGAGACAAAGGATCAGATGACAGGAGTTACATCGATAGAAGCAGCCAATGCAGGATATAAGACAGCCCCGCAGAGATCCGGTATAGACCCGGATAAGAATACAGACTTCGGATCGGTATTCGATGCAGCTGTAAATCTTGTGGACGAGACAAATACCCTCCAGAATAAGGCAAATGCCGAGCAGGTCAAGTTTGCACTGGGACTTTCTGATAATACACATGATATGATGATCGCCCTGCAGAAGGCGAAGATCGCCCTGCAGTATACAAGTGCCATAAGGTCGACCTGCGTGCAGGCCTATCAGACTATCATGAATATGCAGATATGATTCAGTCAGCTTTATCAGAGAATACTTATAAAGGGGTAAAAAATGCCTGAAAGAATTCAGAATATTTTAAGCAGAATAGCAGAGTGGTGGAAGAAATTCACTGTAAGACAGAAGGCGCTTATGATAAGCGCTGTTTCTGTCGTGGTTATCGCGCTTATTATTCTAGGAGTTGTCGCTACAAGGCCGGACAAGATGGATCTTGTGACCGCGACTGACGCCAAGCAGGCTGCATCGATAAAGGATCTGCTTGACGGGCAAAGCATTGCCTATTCCCAGTCTCAGGACGGCATGACCTTCACTATAGACAAGAAAGACGAGGCAGCTGCCACCATACTGCTTGGTCAGAATGGTATCTATTCAAACGGATATACAGGCAAGACCTCAGATGAGGATTATCCCTTCAGCAATGTGACTGACGGCTCCTTTACTACGACTGAGGCTGACAAGCAGAGGAAGAACCAGCATTATCTGCAGACGCAGATGGACAGCTATCTGGCTACGCTTTCAAATGTAAAGAGCGCCAAGGTAAACTTCAACATACCGACCGATGACGGAACCCTTGCCGCCAAGCAGGAGGAGGCCTCGGCATCATGTCTTCTCGACCTGTCAGGCTCCATGTCAGATGATCAGGCAGCAGCTATAGCCAAATTCATTGCAACTGGTCTTGGAAATAAGACAACAGAAAATATCACGATCATAGATACTGACGACAATATACTTTTCTCAGGAGGCGACGAGGCCACCTCAGGAGGGATTGCCTCGACAAATCTTACTGCAAAGCAGAAGCGTGAGAAATATACAGAGAATCAGGTAAAGAAGGTCCTTTCAAAGAATGCGACCGGCAAGGCTATCTATGACAATGTCCAGGTGGCAGCAAATCTCAAGATGGATTTCTCCAATACCAAGAAGACCAGATGGGAATACGATGTTGCCGATGGTCAGTCACAGGGATATCTGGACAGCAAGACAACCAAGAGCTCCTCATCTGACGGCTCTACTGCAGGTACGCCTGGAACCGATTCCAATGATGACACAGGAAGCTATGTGACTCAGCAGGGAGCGGGCTCTCATTCTGAATCGAATGAGGAGACCTATGACTATCTCCCTAATGAGACCAAGACAGAATCCCAGCAGGAGGCCGGAGCTGTTGATTATGCCAATTCCTCGATCACAGTCACAGCCTATAACGATGTGATCTATGATGAGGACAAGATGAAGGCATCTGGCCAGCTCAAGAAGATGACCTTTGACCAGTTCGTGGCAAAAAACAGTGGGATGACAGCGACAAAGCCGAGTAATGCGGTGATAAATGCCATAGCCAATGCTACAGGCATACCGGCTTCAAATATCACAGTAAACTCCTATGATGTCCCTCAGTTCCATTATTCAAGCGGCGGGCGGACCTGGCTCGAGTGGCTTGAGATTCTTCTTGCCCTGCTTATATTTGCCCTTCTGGGCTTTGTGGCATTTAAGAGCCTGCATGGAAAGAAGGAAGAAGAGGAGGCCTCCGAGGTTACTGTGGATACCCTGCTCCGTGACCAGCAGCAGGAGGAGGAGCTTGAGGACATAGGATATAATGAGAAGTCTGAGGCCAGACAGCTTATTGAGAAGTTTGTGGAGGAGAAGCCTGAGGCAGCGGCTAATCTGCTAAGAAACTGGCTTAATGAGGACTGGGGTGAATAAAGATGGCTGAAGCAGCAACAACCAAACCGGTAGCAGCAGCAAAAAACACGCCGGATGCCAATACAGGAACCGAGGGACTGACAGGAGTCCAGAAAGCAGCGATACTTCTGATCACCTTAGGACCTGAAAGGTCCGCGGATATATTCAAGCATCTGAAGGAGGATGAAATAGAGGAGCTGACGCTTGAGATTGCTAATACACGAAGCGTTTCTCCTCAGGTCAAGGATGCCGTCATAAATGAATTCTATCAGATCTGCCTGGCACAGCAGTATATTGCAGAGGGTGGTATCGGATATGCCAGAGAGCTTCTTGAGACAGCTCTTGGCTCGGACAAGGCACAGGAGGTAATAAACAAGCTTACCGCATCTCTTCAGGTACGTCCGTTCGAATTTATCAGGAAGACAGAGCCGTCTCAGGTACTAAACTTCATTCAGGACGAGCATCCTCAGACGATCGCTATGATACTTTCATATCTGCCTCCGACACAGGCTTCTATGATACTCGGTGCGCTTTCTCCTGAAAAGCAGGCAGATGTAGCCAAAAGGATTGCTCTTATGGACCGTACCTCACCAGAGGTGATAAAGGAGGTCGAGAGAGTGCTCGAAAGAAAGCTTTCAAGCCTTATCAATCAGGACTACACCTCTGCCGGTGGAGTCGATGCAACCGTCGCCATCCTTAATGCTGTAGACAGAGGTACAGAGAAGCGCATAATGGAATCTCTAGAGATTGAGGAGCCGGAGCTTGCAGAGGAGATCAGGAAGAAGATGTTTGTCTTCGAGGATATCCTGCTTCTCGACGACCGTTCTATCCAGAGAGTTCTCCGCGATGTGGAGAACCAGGATCTCGAATATGCACTCAAGGGAACCAACGAGGATGTGCAGAATGCTATCTTCAAGAACCTTTCCTCTCGTCTGTCTGCTATGATAAAGGAAGATATGGAATATA
>OMVB01000154.1 GCA_900314395.1 uncultured Prevotellaceae bacterium
GATTGGTCACGAATGCCTTTCCGCTACGGAATAGATAGAATCGTTGTATACTTCGTTTCTCCAAGGGTTCGGGCGTGGATGCTTTCTTCTTGAAGTTGTGGAACTTGGCGAATCCAATAGTTTCCACATCCCGGACATATCCGAAGTGGGCGTCTGGATTCTCCACAATAGGGGAGGACAGCAATGATTTGATGTCTTCTTCTGTTTTGATGCGTATCTCAAGGATGCGGAGACCAGATTCGATCTTCTGTTGACTGCATTTATGTGATACCTGGATCTCAATAAGAACCGGTTCGCGCTCCGGCTTTTCTGAACTGGTGAGCAGCAAGTCGGCAATATAGCCATCTACAGACTGCTCCTCAACGCAGGTGTCATAGAATTGCTTCATGTCAAAGGTGTCCGGCTTCCAGGCATGGCATTCTTCCGGCTTGGCAAAAGGACAGATGCTTTGATCGGAGCAATTGACATCTCTGTAGTAACCTACCTCGAAGGAGCCTTCTCTGTCAAACTTCTCTTTAATCAAGCGTTTCGCCAATTTGTGGAGGTATGTCTCTGTTCCACAATGGCCGTCATCGCCACGATGTGCAAAATGCCAGGAGCGAACCTCGCCCATTCTTGGAATCATCCCGGCACCGCAACTCAGGCAGTGATAGGAATGCGTACGCTTGTCTTCCTCCGTTACCTCGTCAATGCATACGAGTCTATTCTGCTCATCAATAGCATAATGATACTTCACACCAGCCATGGCAAGCCTATTTCTCGTTGTTGGGAATCAGATCCAGATGTGCGTCCAGGATGACGCAGATACGGGACAAGATGTCCACACCGGTGGAGTATTTGCCCTGCTCTATGCGGGAAAGGTTGGCGGCATCAATGCCGGTGAGGAGTGCCAGGTCACGCGCTTCCATCTTCTTGGCCTCACGGAGTTCCTTGATGCGCTTGCCGATGCGGACGCGCTCGGCCTGCCGGTTGCCGGAGTCCATGCCCATCGACGGCACGGCGTTGAGAAGAAAATCGCGGCTGATGCGGTTTACCATCTGTTCCTTGTCGTCGGAGAAATTCCGGTCGAAAAGGAATTCAATCAAGTGGAGGACATAAGCCTTGTACTCATCGCTATCGTACTTGGCTATGTCAGACATGATTTTGAAGATTTCGCCATCCGGCGTCTGTACCTCGACAAAGTATCTGTCGAGGATCTGGGCCCGAGACCTTGTATCGGTCGTCATAAACTTTTTGAGATTTTTGTCCATAATTATCCAAGCGTTTTTATAGTGGTGCACCCCACGGAAAATTAAACTTGAGACAAAAGTAAGAAATGTTTTTCTAATTGGCAAATTTACCAATCGGAATTATTTCGAATCAATCAGAATAACGCGATTTACTGCTCGTGTTAATGCAACATATAAATGCATTAATCCATTATCGTTTCTGAATAGTTCAGATGGCTTTATAAGCAGAACAGTGTCGGCCTCCAGACCTTTTGTAAGAAGCGTAGTCCCGATGACTTTTCCATATAATCTCCGTCCTTGGACTCTTGCAAGATCACGCCTGCGTTCTATTTCCTGCCGAACAGTTTTGCCGGAAGTTTCTGATGATAAGATCGCAGATTTTATATCTGCCAGAAGTTCAACCCTTTGAACATTCAGTTTTATTTCTCTTGTCAGTATGCTAAGAGCCTCAATAATAGCATGCTTTTTCGATGGCAACTTGACTGCATCGTTCAATTTAGTTGACAATGCGATATCCGTGTGCTTTGCTACAAGCCGATTAGGTTTTATCCAGGTCTCCAAAGCAGTTTTACTTGTTCCTACAGCTATCATTATATCATATACGATAGACTCGACAAGGCTTCCGTTCTTGAGATCTTCATCAATCTTTGCAGCAACATTATAGAAGTCAGGATGATCAATACTCTCAATAAGCCGGAGTCGATATCCTGTACTTGCGCAGATTGATCCCCTTGCCTTGATATTGTTGGCGTGAAAAAGGGAGTGCAATACAAGGATTGAGGAGGAATTATTGACATAGTAATTAATCTTCATTCGGACATTATCTGGCGTATCCGAGATATATGTAATCCCCGGGAGCTGTGATAAGTTAATTGATTTCAGCCCCTTAGTGAGTGCGTCCTGAATAGTCTTACGCCAGACAGGTACGAACCGTTCAAGCGGAGAATTAGCATTTCGCCAACGATATGGGATATCCAGCCGAAATAGTTTCTCCGGTGCTCGATTTTGACAGTTTCTTTCAAAGTCAAGATAGTTAGGATGGTTTGTTTCGAAGTCGAAGATCGTTTGGAGAGGATCTAATAGCATATGCACACAAACCTCCCATTTGCAAAGCACCTTTACTATCTCATACTGTGGTCTATTGCAATCCTGAAACTCATCCACAAAAATATGCTCGTAGGAGTATTCAAGGACCGTTTTTAGGATTGTACTATGCTGGAATAAGTCCAATGCGCACTCATACAGTTTTGCATAGAAGACGTCACTTTCATTCCCATCCGGCATTCTTTCTTTTGATAGAGAATGAACTATCCGTTGTAGAAAACCGGCAATTGTACAAACAGTAACTCCATTCTGCGGGACCGATTCTTTTTTAAATTTTTCTCTTATTGATGTGATTCCTGCATTTGTGTGGGTGAGGACAAGGATTCTATTAACGCCTTTTGCGCGTAAAGCTTTAGCTGAACTGGCTATGGTGTGTGTCTTACCATATCCAGCAGGCGCCACGAGAACGTTGGGCGAATTACTGATAAAGGTATCGAACTCTTGTTCCGTCATACACCTTCAGACTTTATCCAGGAGGATATCTGTTGGATCTGCTTGAACAGGCATGATTCCTTATCAAGGTCATTAAAATGCTTGAATAGATACTCTCCCAATTTACGACCACCTCCAACGTTTTTGAACCATTTACCTTCTTTTGCCATCTTTGCCAAATCAGTTCGAGATAGTTGTGATGCGCCGGCGATGGAGACCTCGCTGAGCAAATGATGATCCTTCATCAATTCATCGAGCGTACTTTCCGGCGCATCTTTAAAAAACTGATCTTCAATAGCGTTCCCTTGTTCGCAACAGCACAAGATAGCCGAGTCGCCGATATCATTTTTTGTTTTCTCAACATCATTATCGATGAAACATAGACAATCTGCGCCCAGTTCTTTTAATGAACTACAATACCGTGGCGTATTGGTGCCATTCCCTAAGATTGGCGATACTGAGTATGAGGAAATGGCAGCACCGGCATCTTTACATAAGAAACGGTCTAGCTCAAGAATAAAACCATATTCAGTCTTCCCTTCGCATACTATCACTTTATCGAAGAAGAACGCATCCGGGTTTGCCCGAAGAAGATCCTGATACGAGGCATCCAAATGTTGAAGGGACGTATTGTTCTTTCTCAACAAGAAGAGATCGGTGGCGTCTAATTCGCAAAGAACGTTATCCGAGTGGGTCGTAATAAAGACCTGCCGTCCAGAGTCTTTCAAAGAGCGGACAATTGTCTTTGCCTTGTAAGGCTCTAGACCTTGTTCTATTTCATCGATAAGAATGATGGAAGACTCTGCTTTACTCATAGCAAGCTGTAGGGCAAGAGAAAGCTGACGACGGGATCCTTTCCCCATTAACCTAACAGGGACTGAATCAGCATGGAGGCCAATTTGATTCCCTCGCAGGAGTAACTCTGCAGTAGGAACCGCCAAGGTGTAGTCATGCTTCTCACCGCCTAACAGTGCCACTTTCTCATTAATCTTTTCCGAAATGCTGGAACCAACTCCTTCTTGGATATTCAGTTGTCCCTTTAGACTCCGGATGAAATCGATGCCAATATTATTATCGATGACGTCCTTACCATCAATATCTGCAACGAGGGCCTTCAGTAACGAATACTTAGACATGTTGAACTGGGTGTCGAGGTAGTCGTCAATCATCCTGATGTTGAAAAGTGCGCGCTCTTTATTTGAGATTGCATGGTACTCGTCAGCATTGCGATTGTGAACCTCCCAGCGTGGATTTAGTTCTTTCTCTATCGTCAGGACAACTTCCAAGCACAACTCTGCCTGATTCTCTTCATCAAGATAGAAACAATGAAGCCCAAATCTATCCATTGTAAGAAGATCCTTGGGGGGGGCTTCAATAATCCCGCGTATACATATCGGAGCGGAAACATCAAGATTGAAGAAATCATCATCGCTGATAGGAATTGTCCAGTTGGTCGAAAAGAGAGCTGATATAGCCAAAAGGACCGTGGATTTTCCGGCGTCACAATGACCGATCAAGCAGCACATATTAGAATCGGAGAAATCGCATTGTAAATCCTTGATCCCTCTAAAGTTCTGAATATGTAATGAAACCAATCTTGACATAAATTTATGGTACAATTTGTTCTTGATGGAAACTATTATGAGTTGTCTCCTGCAATGATCTCATTGATGATATTCAGCATCTGACGACCATTTAACTGCGTTCGGAACTTAACATCAAACCCATCTTCCTGTAATTTCTCGAAAAACTTTTCAGCACAGTTAATTTTGATTTTTTCTTCCCCACGGAGTTGGGTCTTATTCTCAACATCTTTTGTTTCTACGACCAGATTGAGCTCCTTATCGCCATTCTGCTTCTTAACTACATACATGAAGTCCGGGCTATATGAGCTGCTACCAATAGTCGGGATGGCGATACTCTTGCGTGGAATCTTTCCGTACACGACAACACTTTCGGGCTCAGAAAGGATATTCGCCTTTTCAAGAGGGGAGTCATATGTTAGGTTATCGTACAGATATTTCTGTGGAACTGCTGCAGTTTTGTCGATATGAACGCCAATGGTTCCTTGTACAATTTCATCTTTAAGAGAGCCATCAGGATTAGTAAGGCTGGTAACGACTGTCTTGTAATCCGCTTTCTTATAGTTCATCCTGCCAAGTAGATTGTCCGCACGCCAGTCCATAAACTTCTGAATGAACTGTACCATTGATGCTTCGTTAATTAACTTGTCGCTAAACTCGGGATGGCTAGTAGCATAGTTGCTGATTGCGGTATGCAAAGACTTGATAGGAATTGAAGTCGCTCGGTTTATCTTCTTCAAAAAGCTGTTATAAGGCATTGGCTTGCCGGTGACGGTATACTCAACACCGCTTCCAGCGATACTCTCCATCTGCCCGTTGGCTGCTGATATAATTGAACGAGAACTGGTGATTGTTCTATCTGTAAAGGTGTCATCTTCTAACAAGGATGGTAGAGCATTTTCTATCATGGCGTCTATCTCATCATCCAGGAAGATGACATACTTCTGATTAATGCATTCCCAAAGACTTTTAATCTCATCGTACTGCGCCTTGCGAATCTTGACATAGGTCTTCTTACTCTTATTCCTATCCACAATTTTGCCGGAAGGAAGGGTTTGAGGCGTAACGAACTCAGGATAATTCTCATAGAATTCGTTAATCAACTCAGTGTTGATGGTTTTGTTTGTATCAAGAATGTATTTCTTGGTATATAGCTCAAACATCAGAGCCATGGCCTCAGTGTTACGTAAAGCCGCGACCCTTTTCATTTCTTCGTCAGAGATTGTAAGGATCTGAATCGTCTTAGGAAGGTCACCGTTGATTTCTTTTACGAGTTGATTGGCGAAATCAGCTTCCGTGAAATCAACTATGTAGTTAAGCATAAAGTCACCATCATCTATGCGTACTCCATTTTCGTCGACAGGAAGACGAAGACCACGGCCAACTTCCTGAAGCTTGCTATTGTCACTTCCGCTGGAACGCAGTTTGGCAATAGTAAAGACATTAGGATTATCCCAACCTTCCTTGAGAGTCCATTTTGAGAATAAGAAACGCCGAGTATTCCACGTGCCATCAGGATTCCTGAAAGATAGAAGCTGTTTTTTGTTGTGCAGTATATCATTTACTTCCTGCTCGATTGCTTCGTCTGAGTCAGAGTTATCCTGGGCAAAATACCCGGCACGGCATGCTGCAAGATTCTGCTTGCTTTGTGCGAGAAAATCATCGTAGTCGGCGCTGTTGTTCTTTTGAAGCTCCTCTTCAAGCTTCTCTGCCAGAAGCCGGTCAAAGGTATCTCGTAACCACGCCTGACCCATTTCATTGCCACGATATGATTCAATGTTGTCAATGAAAAACAAAGCAAGAGTCTTGATTCTATTACTTCTCTCAAAATTAACTCGCTCCGTCTCAAAATGACGCTGAATGGCCAGCTTGATCATCTGCTCTTGGTAGGAAGTAGAATAGATATCTACCATGAATTCCTCCCCGGAGTACTTAATCTGACCATTGGAAAGCTCGATGAAATCTTTACCGATTCCAGAAACCGTAAGCCCTGATAGCTTGTCGCTAATAATACCAAGTGAATCATTCACTACGAGACGATGGTTGACGGCTCCTGAAGATGAGATGTAATTGATAGAGACGGATTCTTTGCTGGTTATGGAAACAATCTTTATTTTCTCTTGCTCCTGAGCGTCTTCATTGAAGTGTTCTTTGCTGATTCCCTTTATAAGGTTCTGGCTAAAAGAGTCGAAGGCCGTGAGATTATAAAGGACATTTTGATAATCAGTAACGGTTTGTTTATTCCGACCTGTACCAACGGTCTTCTTCGGGAAAGTAGCACCAAATCGGATGATACACTGAGGACAGATTTTCTCCTCAATAATTTTGAAGGTTTTGTCTTCACGAGAAAAACGATGCGGTTCGTCAATAATGACGAACGGGTGAGTAGATTTAATAGCATCAAGCGGCGAGTAAAAGCCCTGTACGCCAAAATCATAGTCATCCCGAGTCAGCAATGTGCCACTTCTAAGAAGACCCGTATTAACAAGCAGTACACTAATTCTATCGGTATTGTAACGAGACGCCTCTACGAATGCCCTAACTACGGAAGGAAAATACTGTTTCCCTTTCTTTTTCTTTGCTGCCTTAAGAACACCTAGTTCAATGGTGGAATCATAGTTGCAGGTGTCCTCAAAATGCTTCTGAACATAAGGATCCGCAATAAACTGTGCTGTCCCAGCCTTAATTGGCAGCGACGGGACACAAATCACAAACTTATTAACTCCATATTGCTTATGAAGCTCATAAATTGTATTTGTGTAAACATACGTCTTGCCCGTTCCTGTCTCCATCTTAATGTCTAAGTTGAGGCAAGAGGAACTGGGAAGAGTCACTGACTCAGCAATCCCGTTGTACCTATTAATTGTGTCTTTCAGTGTTTGCTGTAGAGCTGTGGACGAGAAATCAATCCTTGGATTCTCATAGGGAGACAAGGAACCTGAATCGGCCCAAACAACTCCACTGAAAACGTCGCAGATAGCTTGGACAGGCTTTTCCTGATGACTAAGTCCTTTCTGTAGAAGTAGTTCCATAATCAGTAACGGACGTCTATGTTCAACTTGCGCATATCCTCGCCGATTTTTACACTGCGGAGATTCTTCTTGACTAGTTCAAGATTGTGATAGACAAAACTATAGCCAAACAAGACAATAGTACTTGGAACGGACGAAGGCACTCGGTTGAAGAGATCCACTAGCTCAATAATGTCAGCTTCTGTTAAGCCATCATCAATAAAGTACATATGCTGTCCACAGCAATATACATTGTATGTGTCGAGTTTAATGGTCTCAAACGGCGCATTAAACCCATAGCCATCTCGAACTAGCCACGTGGTTAGTATGGACGGTACACCAAATTGATCCTTGATATTCAGATCATCAGTAAGAACATTAGGATCAAAGATGTCCATTTTGTCAAGAGTGTTTTGAGGAACTTCTTTAAGAGTATAATGCTTGAATCCAATATCAATGCTATGAGGGGGCGTGACTTCTTGTTTGACCTTTTTCCCCGCCTCGATAATTCTCTTTATCCCGATCTGGTCTAGAGTCTTAAAGCCGGCTTCTTTCGCCTTACTCCCGTCCTTACACTTTTCGTCAATTTGAACTAATATATATTTACGGGCTCCACCATCCTCAGCATTTAGTTGCATTATGGCATCAGCAGTAGTTCCGCTACCGGAAAAGAAATCAAGAACAACCGAGTCCGATTCTGTCCCAATATTCAAAATAGTTTTAATATACTTACTGGATTTGGGATAGGATGCGTAATCACCTCCAAGGAGTGCCTTTACCTCTTGGGTCCCTACCTGATTGTTGATATCCTTAGAAACCCAAAGAGACTTTATTTTTCGTGTGCGCTCTTCATCATCCTCACGCACTAAGTAGTCCTTGACAAAAATGTCATATTCGTTCCTTCTGGCAATTAACTTAGCGACCAAACGATCCTTTTCGTTTGTGCATTTGTCTTTTCCCCACATCCAGCGTCCCTCTCTTCCATCGGATTTCTTGGGAATAGCTTTATCCCAGCCCTCAACTTCATCGATAGATATCTCCAAGGTAGAGGGATTAACATATATTGGGAAAAACATATCCGGACGATCTTCCCTTAGTGAAGCAACGCCCCTTTGACGTAATCCCAGTAATCTGTATTTCCTGCCGTCACCATCATCCAAATCGTACTCTGCCTTTTGTGCATCTGTTAACTTTTCACCAAGCAGAGAGGCTTCAGTGATGTTTTTTGCATAACAGATTAAATACTCATGAACAGTTGCTACAAATGTGTCGGATTGACGTCCTCTAGGATTGCTTTGAACAATAATCTGAGATATTCTATTTTCCTCTCCAAAAGTAGCGTCGCAAAGTAGTTTAAGGTTTGCTTGTTCGTTGTAATCTATAGAAATAAAGATAACACCATCTTCAGATAAAAGATCCTTTGCCAACTGCAGCCTAGGCGCCATAAATGTAAGCCAAGCAGAATGGGAAGCAGATCCTCTTTTTGTTAAATCAAGAATCTTATTTGCCTGCTCTTCGCTGATGCTAAGTTTGGTGACTAGGTCATCCTTTGTAAAAGAAAACTTGTCATTATAAACGAAATCATCAGAGCCAGTATTATAGGGTGGATCAATGTAGATGCACTTAATCTTCCCTGTGTATGATTTAAGGAGTTGATGAAGAGCATCAATGTTGTCTCCGCTAATATAGACATTCTCGCTATTCTTATTTTCCGCTTTTGAATTGTGCTCTTCGTCTGGACAAATAACCGTTGTAGTGTCCATTGAAGCAATTAGACGGGCATAATCTTTCCCAAGGAAATTAAGCGCGTAGCCTTCCTTTACAGTATCGATAGACCCTTTAATATGTGCTTCGAATAAAGCAATATCAAAAAGGTCCTCATTGGTAAAACATGATGGGAAGTAGCGGCGCAGCACAGCCATTTCATTAGCATTTGGAGTGGCCTGAGCATTGTTGTTGATGATGTCTTTTATCATAGCAAGATGAGTAATCAATTATCAAATAGACAAATTTAGCGATTTTTATCGATATTAATGGAAGGAATCAACAGCAAATAACGCAAATCATTGATTCAATGGTTTTTGGTGGAGATGTATGGCCGCAGTGATGGGAAGGAGGTCCCCGGGGGCGTAGTCCCCCTCGGCCACGGAAGAGGGAGGGTACGGAGTGTAGCGTAGCGGAACGGAGCCTCCCGGGAACCTCCTTCCCATCCGGCGGCATAAGAAAAACTTCCATCAATTGCCGGAACTGATGGAAGCGAGGAATTGATGGAGATCCTTCGACAGGCTCAGGATGACAGCATCAGTACCTCTCCAGTACATAATTGACAATCCCCTCAACGTGCAAGGCGACGATGGCCCGGCGGCCTTCGTCGGACTCCAGGAAGAGGCAGTCGTCGGAGTTGTCGTGGAAGAGATTCTCCGTCAGAGCTGCGGCACAGAGAGTATTCTTCAGGATGTAAAAGTCGCTTTCCCAGTCGGGATCTCCGTCGGAGTAGTCCTTCCTGAGTTTGTGGCCTGGAAGCCAGAGCGCTGCGGCCTGGTAGAGGCAATCGGCAAGCCGGTCACCGGCCGTCTGACCACGGGAGGTGTAGCAGGTCCAGCCACGGGCGTTCATACACTGCTTGCCGCCTCCAGCAGCGTTGGTGTGGATGGAGACCAGGCAGACATTGCGCTTGCCAAGTTGCCGGCACCAGGTGTTCACACGTTCGGTGCGGGCCCGGAGTGAGATGTCGTATTCTTCCGGTGTGACCAGGGCTGCATCGAAGCCCCGGTAGCCGAGGTGCTTGACTACTGCAGCCGCGATTTCACGGGTGTATTTGTACTCCCGGAAGAAAAGAAAACTATTTTCCCGATGCAAAAAAGACTCCTCGTTCAGTCAATCAGTTACGTGATTCGTGGTACAAATGCGGTACAGAATCCAGTGAAACAAGGATTAACAAGCATTACTGCAAAATCTCCCTGGCCAGAGCGTTGACGGCATCCACGTCGATGGGTTCGAGGATGATTTCTTCCGGTTCTAAGTCCAGGAGGAACTGCATGTAATTTGGGAGTGTGAGCAGCTGACCGTCCCGGCCTACATTGTAGTCGCCGAATTTGATGATTTGCTTCACGTGATATTTGTCCGCGTGCTTCAGAACGGTCTGAGCGCTCTTGGCCTGAGCTGTCTTGGCTTTTACTTCAAGTGGGACACATTCGCCTTTCATCCGGACGAGGAAGTCCAGCTCAAGGCCTGAATCTTTCAAGAAGTAGTACAGGCTCTGCTGCTTCTTATGAAGCGTGTCTGCCATCAGGTTTTCATATATGGCGCCCTTGAACCCTCCCAAATTGCCCTGAAGGATATCCGCCCTGGTTCCAGGCCCCAACATTTCAATCAAGAGACCGATGTCTGCAGTGTAAACCTTGAACACATTGTCTTTAGCATTGCCTTCCATCGGAAGGCCGGTGATATCGGTATTATAGCAGCGGCAGATAATACCGGCATCTTCCAGCCACTGGAGGGAGCCCATATAAGTTTCGCCTCGTCCGCCGGGCTTGACTTTGCTCCATTGGAACTTCTTGTTCTCTTTGGCCAACTGTTTTGGAATGGAATTGAAGCATTCGCGGATATGTGGTTTGTCTTTGTCAGGAGCATACTTGACCATATCGTCGCGGTACTCCTTCAGGATGCCCTTGTATTCCTCGCTCACGGCGTTCATGTTGTTTGTTGCCAGGAAGGCATTGATGGGAGCGGGGAGTCCGCCGATAGCAACATAGAGATTCAGATACCTCTTCAAGGCAACGTGGATTCCTTCCGGAACCGGCGTTTCCTCCGTGTAGAACTTCCTGAGAGCGTCGATGACATTCTGATTCAATCCGTTGGCCCATAGAAACTCTTCGAAGTCCAAGGGATACATCTCGATGATATCCTCGCTGCCAACAGGAACGGAGTTGATGCCCAGATCTTTCTTCTGTATCATCTTGCGACGCCGTTTCTTGAGCTCATCGCCGTAGCCCTGGACGCCCAGCAGGGAGCCAGTGGCAATCACGTCAAAGCGGCCATCTTCATTGAAGAACTTGAGCGAAGTCCTGGCCTCGGGGCATTCCTGGATCTCATCAAAGATCAGGCAGGTCTCTCCGGGGATGAACTTGACACCTTTTATCTGCGCCGACAAGTTGAGCAGAATGCTGTCCACATCCTTTGATCCGACGAAAGCGTTGATTCGCTCCGGCTGCTTGATGAAGTTCATGTAGACGACATTCTTGTAGTTCTGCTCAGCGAAGTGCTGCGAGATATATGTTTTACCGCACTGGCGGATGCCCATTATCACCAGAGGCTTGTGTTCGGGTTTGTTTTTCCACTGGGTGAGAGCGTCTTCAATTTTCCTTTTCAGCATAGTCTGATACTTTATCCGGGAACAAAGATACACTTTTTCCAACGACTTTTCAAATAGCTGTCGTAATTTTTCCAACGAGTTTTCAATGGTTCGCCGTAATTTTTCCAACGAGTTTTGCCCTCCGGAGTCTCGCGACTGCGGAGGGCTGGCAGTTTAGGTTAAGCCGGATGGACCGGGGAGGGCGGGACTAGGGCTCGCCACCGGCTGCGGCAGCGGCCCACTTGACCTCTGCCAGCATGGTGCCGGACTTCTCGCCGGTGCTGGAGTTGACGATGCAGGAAATAGCCACTTGCGCTGTTCTCTGCTCTTAATGCGGTTAATAATCCGCAGAATTTGCGGTTTGTATTCCGCAAATGATTATATTTGCAAAAAAATGAGAGATATATGTACATCCATCAGACTGAGAATTGGCCGAATTTCACCTGGGACCAAACCCGAATCGGTCTAAAACTCGCGAAGGTAAACAAGGCTGCCGGTTTCCTTGAGGGGAGGCTGTCTGCTATCGGTTTCGATGTCCAGCAGCAGGCTACCGTCGAGGCCCTGACGCACGATATTGTTGCGTCCTCGGAGATTGAGGGCGTTGTCCTGAATTCTGATCAAGTCCGTTCCTCTGTGGCAAGGAGGATGGGGGTCCATATTACGAACGAGACTGAGCCTTCACACTATGTCGAGGGTGTCGTCGAGATGATGTTGGATGCAGTGGGGAACTATGCGAAGCCACTGACTGATGACCGGCTATTTGGATGGCACAACTGCCTCTTCCCGACGGGAAGAAGTGGTATGGAGGTCATCAATGTTGGGAAGTATAGGGTCGATGATATGGACGTCATTTCGGGCACTTTGGAGCGGGAGAAAGTCCATTATCACGCACCTGCAGCAGAACTTGTCCCCGGCGAGATGGAGAAGTTCCTTGACTGGTTCAATGCCGATTCGACTCCCAAGGATTACATTAAGTCGGCTGTCGCTCATTTCTGGTTCGTGAGCATTCACCCTTTCGATGACGGAAATGGCCGAATAAGCCGGGCTATTGCCGATATGGCATTGAGTCAGGCAGACAACTCATCTCTTCGCTATTTCAGTATCTCGCGCCAGATCAATAAGGAGAAGCGCAAGTATAATGACATCCTTGAGCGCTGCCAAAAGGGGAGTGTAGACATCACTGCCTGGATCGATTGGTATCTTGATTGTATGATTCGCGCTATTGAGAGTGCAGAGGAGATGCTGTCGTCCATCCTGAATAAGGCCATCTTCTGGCAGAGTCATTCTCAGGATGTTATCAGCGACCGTCAGAAGCAGGTGCTGAACACTTATCTCGACGGCTATGCCGGAAAACTGAAGGTGAAGAACTGGGCGAAGCTGGCCTCTGTGTCAGTAGATACAGCCGAGAGAGACGTCAAGGCACTGGTTTCCTCCGGCATCCTTGTTCCTCAGCCAGGACGGTTTAGGGATGTGGCGTATGGTATTCAAGTGTCGAAAGATATTCTATTCGTTCCCGGTCCTGTTGGCGAGGACGATTAATCAATAAAAGAACTCCCGGCTGGCGAACCAGTCGGGAGCATTGCTAATGGCAGAATGCGAGTGTTTACTACTCGCTCAGCTTGGCCTGGACCAGCACTTCTCCGGACTTCTCACCGGTTGCGGTGTTCACGTAGAAGTACTTGAAGAAGACTTTAGGGCTACCGGCGGACGGAGCGCCGCACTTGGCGTCGTACTTGGCCTTGATATCGATAGCCGTGGTCACAGTGGTGATGGGGTCATCGAAGGCCGAAGCCTTGCTGTAGGCGCGGGTAATACCGTTCCCCTGAGGTTCGGAGGCCTGGATGACGAGCTTCAGATTGGTGACATCGCTGGGAATGCCGGCCGCTCCTTTTGTGACGGAGTTGAGGAACTATATTCAAATGAGATTGCCATTATCGCGACTTTTCGATAACTTTGTCGTAGAGCGGAACTTTGTCTGAAACTGCTAAGGGTAGCAGGATACGTGCCGGCTGCTTAAGGAGACGGATACGAGCTGACTGCTGGCGCCCGGATACGAGCATGCTGCTGACACTAGGATGTGAACGAGGCTTCTGGAACCAGTGACTGGACATTAGGCAGAGAAGGACGCGATATTTGCAGGAGCTAGAGGCCGAACCAACCCATGATGAAGATTCTGCCGGGACAATTATATGACAAGAGTGACTTCGGAGCAAAACTCCCACAACCTACATGCGGACAATCCACATACGGCCAATGCGCTTTCTGGCGGTAAAGATACCGTCGGCCCCGACCCGGCCCGGATTTCACATCAAAACAAGCCAGTCCGCGTTGACATGTCCCCCAACTCTTTCAACTGGTTCATCGTCCGCTTCGACAAACCCCACCAAGAACTCAAATTCCAGAAGTTCGTCTACGACAACAGGGATATTTCGAAAAATATCATCGAGGTCTATTGCCCGACCCACACGGTCGTGAAGGAATACTATTCGAAAAGCCCGGCCGGCCAGGCAAGCCCTTCGCAACCCCGCCCTCACCTCCGCCCGCTCTTCGCCGGAGCCGACTTCGTCTACGCCACCTTTTTCGCCCTCAGCGACTTCCTCCGAAACTATTGCCCCGGAGCCAGCATCCAATACAAAAAACGCCTCCGTCCAAACCAGCCATCCGAACCCCTCATAGTCCCTGAAAAGGAAATGACTGACTTCCGAAATTTCAACGAGAATTTCGCCGACAAAGTCGTCCTTCTGCCGAAAAGCATAAAGGAATATGCCTTCAACAACAAGGGAGACATGCCCAACGAGACGCTCAGAATCGTAGACGGCCCGATGGCAGGTCTGACAGGCTATCTGATAAAGCTGGACGGGAACAAGGGACTCGCTTTCCAAATCAATAATCCCTACGGAGGCCAGCCATTCACTTTCGGCATACTTAACATCTGGGATTTCCATGTCGTAAGGGTCCACAATGTCTCCGAAGACAGGCAATCGCTCTCGACCATGAAGGCCAGAGCGGTGGACCTCTTGATCGGCCTCCTGCAGAAAGACGGCTGCGAAGACAAAGTCCTCATGGACAGACTCTACTCCATCATGGAACAGCTCCGTCAGGGCAGAAGCCTCGTTCAGGCCTATCCTGCCATGAAGGGACTCAGCCTCAGCGACAAAGAACTCATCCTCAACCTCATCCGCTATGAAAAAGACGAGCCCGGTTTCGTCAAGAAGAACTGGCCTCGGCTGACCATTAGGCCATTCCTGACCCCGACTTCAGGCATCCATATCCCTGAAGGCAAGGACTATGCCCTTCTGCCCCATTCCGGCTTCATGGAAATTGTCAAAAGGATCAGGGTCGAGGAGGAGGCTTTCGATCCGTCCCATACGTCGGCTATGAATATGGAGACATGCTATTATGCCCATGTCGGCATGATCCGTAATCATGGAGGTGTCTGCACTTTCTTCTCGGATTGGAACAAATTCCTGGGGGAGTATTTTGCCACCGAGGGCGAAGGCAGAAAGAGGCTCAATGTGTCCTTTGCGAACCACGCCCCAACCTTGCTTAAGGTCCTGACAGGGGAGGAGGCTTCCATGCAGGCAGTTCCTTCCATGCACGTGGGGACAGGTCCATGCCTTAATGTCATGGCTTTGTCCATTCCGTACTCCGGTCCCTTCGACGAAGACGACCTCTTGGCGGACGAGGCTATGGAGCAGGCGCTTTCCGCCTTCATAGCGACCGGACTCGCCATCTGCCGCGAAATCAGCTCCTCCTCACACCTCGCCCTCTGGCGCGGCCTTATCAGCGACATCTGGCTCCACATCTAAAGCTCCGAGGAAGCGGCGAAACGAGGAAGCGGGGGAACTGGTGAACCGAGTTGACTGGAAACCGAGGCGTCGAGGAACCGGGGCGTCAAGTTCTCGAAACGCTCTCTAGGTCCATCTCAATCCTGTCTCCAGAGCTCCCTAAATCCATCTCCGGTGCTCCTTGACGAGACCTCCGCCACATAAGGCTGCCGCCCAGCGGAACTACTTGAAATTAAAATGTTTATTGATATTTGGGCCATCGTGCAAAAGCCGTAGGAAATATTCGAAAAGTATCTTCAAATGTGATTGGATATGTAGTTACTTTTCGATATATTTGCACCCGGCCGAAACTTTATTCGAACCAGCACCATGCCAGAAAGCGAAGCAGAAGCAAATCGTGGTCCGAAGGCTGAAGCAACGCCTGACAGCCGAAGGTTAAGCTGAAACCCTTCCGATGAAGATTCCGCCGGACAATTATATGGTTAGAGCAAGCGTGGGGCCGCAGTCCCACAACTTCTTTGCACCACATAAAGACGGCCGTGATAGCGCTGGCGTTAGCCCCTACCACAGCAAGTCACACCAAATAGGTTTACCTTTACCCGCTTATGGCCCCGCCATGAGAGGAACGGGAGAATTTTTCTTTTAACCACGATATCTCTTACCACTTACATCAGGTACATCAAGCGCATTGACAAGCATTATCTTTAAGCGAAATTTCAAGAGGTTCGTCTACAATAACCGGGAAGTCTCGAAGCCATACAAACAAGTCACTCATTAAGTTTCTTTAGAGGTCAGAGTTTGTATAAG
>OMVB01000044.1 GCA_900314395.1 uncultured Prevotellaceae bacterium
TGCAGCAGTCAGTGGATTATATTAAAATCCAGATGAAGGAACGTACCTATCTTGGCAAAGATGCTGTTTTTGTTACAGAAGAAGAATACGGTGAATTTGTGCGTACAGAGATTGTGGTGAACGCTGCGACGCACCGCGACTATGCAATCATGGGAACGGACATCCAAATCAAGATGTTTGATGACCGGCTGGAAGTGGACAGCCCCGGTTCTTTTGCAGGCATGGTTAAGAAAGAGAATATCCGCTACACACACTTTTCCCGGAATCCAAAGATTGCTGCGTTCTTGAAAGATTATGGTTTTGTGAAAGAGTATGGTGAAGGCGTTGACCGTATGTGTCGGGAACTGAATGCTATCGGTCTGCCGGATCCGGTGTTTGATAATAATACTTTTATTTTGAAGACGACAATTTGTAGTGCTGCTTATGACAAGTTGCCGATTCAGAAGAAAGAAGTTGGCGATTCGGCAAAGAATGTAGCGATTGAGGCGCAAGAAGTTGGTGATTCGGCAAAGAATGTAGCGATTGAAGAGCGAGAAGTTGGCGATTCGGCAAAGAATGTAGCGATTGAAGAGCGAGAAGTTGGCGATTCAGCAAAGAATGTAGCGATTGAAATGATTCCTCTTTCAGAGGTGTTAAGATTATGTGCTATTCAAAATTATAACCAAGCAACTATTAACAACATAAATCGTTTGTATGAAGATATAGAATTGAATCAAATTTTTAACACGGGTTACATCTGTAAATTATTTTCTTGTTCAAGCTCTGGAGCAAGAAAAATTCTTGCCAGATTGCGGATAATCGACGTTGTCGTTCCGGTTAAGGGAAAAGGCAAAGGGCAGTACAGGTTTAAGTACAAATCGGAAATGTAACTAAGGATGTCACTAAGAGTCATGTAATACAAATAAGGAGAGAATCATTATGCCGATTAACAAAAATGAACTCACGATGGAACGGGTGAGGAAGGCATTGTCCGGCTTTTCCGTTTGTTTGCTGCTGTTTCTTTTGTGTGGATCATCCGCGTTGGCGGCGGAGATCTTCAGGGAGACCGTTCCCCTGGAGCGGAACCGTGTGCCGTTGCATCTGGAACGGTACGTAGAGAAGGACGGTAAGAGGAAGCAGCCCCTCCTGCTCGTGCATGGGGTAACCTATTCGTCCCATGAGTTCGATGTGGATTATAAAGATTACAGCCTGGCGCGCTATTTCGCCGGGCATGGGTTTGAAGTCTGGCTGCTGGATATTGCGGGGTTTGGCAATTCCGGCAGTATCGGGGACGGCTTCCGGCCGGATTCCGATTACGCGGCGGAAGACATCGCGTCGGCTGTGCGGTGTATAATGCAGCGCGATCAGGTTTCCGCCGTGGATGTGCTGGGGTGGAGCTGGGGAACCGTAACAAGCGGGCGTTTTGCGGCGCGTCATCCCGAAATGGTGCGCAGGCTTGTGCTCTACGCTCCGATTGTGGCAGGGCTTGGAGAACAGCAGGTGGCTGAACCGTTCCATACAAATACATGGATCCATGCGGCGGAGGATTTCCAGACCGCTCCGGACGGCGGCATTGATTTCCGCATTGTGGAAAGGCCTGTGGCGGACACGTTTCTTTCCAACGCCTGGCGCAATGACAAAACGTCCAGCCCTAACGGCGGCCGGAGGGATTTACTGGTAAGCCCGGATACAAGGCTGATTCCCACGGCGGACATCAAAGTTCCGACGCTCATCATCGTCGGTTCCAAAGATCCCTATGTATCCCCGGCGTTATGCGAAGAGGCGTATAAAACGCTGCCGGACAGGAATTCCCGTCTGGAGATCATAGAGGGCGGGGGTCACGCGATGCTCATGGAGCGGCCCTATTACAGGAAGTTCCGTGCAAAGGTCAGGGCCTTCCTCAGCAGGGGCGCAAGGTAAATCGAAGTTTACAGGAGAAGAGGTATGGAAAATGACGGCCGGCGTTTTTTCCGTGTGATTTCAAACCAGGTAAGGTTTGGCTGCGGATTCAGAACGGTTGAAGGCAGGAAACAGTATTTTGCCTGGCACGGATATCCCAACCGGAACGACGATTTCTTTACTACAACAGAAATCAGCGAAAGGGAATTTTTACAGATAGGCAGCGAATACCCGCGGGAAATACAGGCTGACAGGGAAACGGCAGAAATTTTCCGGAAAAAATACATAGAGGGTCATAAGGTTCTTTTGGAAGGTTGGAACAAACTGTTATAATGAGCATTATAGCCACTTAGGAGCTGTTAGTATGTTTGAAGTAATCTGCAGGGAAATTAAAATCATGCTGGTAGACACCTGGGTTTTGGGCCTGACATTGGAAGTCTGCCTGATTTATTTCCTGGGTATGGCTGTGCTGTCTAATTGGCAAAATAACAAAGCAATTTCTGTCGGGTTAGTGCTGTTGGGTATTTTTGCTTTTGTAAAGACAATTATGTTGTTGTATGTTTCCAACCCGTTTTTCTGCATAGCTATGGTTATAGTCGGATTATGTACGTTATGGCTGTTTAGATAAAAGAGGATTATACACAGGCTGATTTAAGGCGGCGCAGGGGTAACTTGCGCGGGGAGGAATAATCATGAGAAGTTGTATAAGGACTGCATGGCTTACAGTGGTTCTGATGTTTGTCACGGTGGCAACGGCACTGGCCAATTATCCCGGCACATTGGATGGTGGGAACCTTGTGCTGGTGGATGGCGGCATGGGCGTGGGATACTATGCGGACCGGTCATCGGTGCAGGTGGAGCAGTATGCGCCCCCAAAGTACCAGCTGGCTGTCAATTTGGTGAGCGTACAGTTCTCGGACGAGTATTGGCGGAAACATGAGACGTATATTGGCGGCCCGTACACTAAGGGTGACAGCTTTACGCTTAAGTTCCGCTACAACTGGGACAGGAAGGTCATTTCCTACCAGCGGGGAGAGACCTGGCTGGATTGGGATGTCAACCGCGATTACTGCCATGCAGAGGGTGATCCCATGATTCCCTTTGCGGCAGAGGTTGCCTTTGTGAGCGCCTACAGAATGAGATTCTTTAATGACAAGCTGGGCTACAGTCCGGTGCTGAAGCAGCATCGGCGGGTCATTGACGAGCAGCTTTACTTCAGGTTAGGGATTTGAAATATATATGCAAGAGTACTTATTTTGTTTTTGTCCGGCATTTTTCTTTCAGGAATTTAGTAACGGTAGTTGCGTCATCGGTTTCGTAACAAGTCACCAGCAGTTTTTTAAATTCCGTTGACGGCGAGAAATTTGTAGGGAACTTTCTTGAACAAATTATACAAAAAAGTTCCCTACAAAACA
>OMVB01000001.1 GCA_900314395.1 uncultured Prevotellaceae bacterium
CTGTTCTGTGGCCATGTCTCCTTCAAAAAAATAAGAGAACTATTGGAGAAACGGGACGGAAGAAATTCTTTCCCCTGGAGGGTATCCCTTCCTCCAACAACTTCATACCATAAATGTATCTAACGTCATAAACAAAGGGACATTAAGCGCATTTAATGGCTATTTTGCTTCCATCGTCCCAGTTTTGGGGACATTAGGAACACTGAAATAGAAAAAGAGGCCAACCACTAGCCTTTCGACTTTTTGGTCAGCCTCCCTCTTTGTATTTATCGTATCAACCGGCCTATATCGTTGCCGCAGGCAAAGAGCATCAGGGCAAGGATAAGCACCATGCCTATCATCTGGGCAACCTCCATGAACTTGTCGCTGGGCTTGCGGCCTGTAATCATCTCATAGATAACAAACACAATGTGGCCGCCGTCCAGGGCCGGAATAGGCAGGAGATTCATGACTCCCAGCATAATCGACAGCAGACCAAGAAGGTGGACGAAAATCTGCCAATTCCAACTGGAAGGCATGGCGTCGGCAATGGTAATGAAGCTGCCTACGGACTTGTAGGCCCCGGTGGAAGGACTCATCACCATTTTTATGTCCCTGAGGTAACTGCCGATGGTGCTGAAGGTAAGCTCTACCCCGGCGGGAATGGACTCGAAGAAACCGTATTCTTTGGTGTATATGCCGGGGATATGGGCATAAATCAGGGCCCTTGAGGTGCTGTCTGTGCGGATGGGGAGCATCAGGGTGTCTGCGCCGCGCACAACCGTGGCTGTCAGCTCTGAATTGGGCTTGCCGGAGAATATTCCCCTGGAATCCTGTAAATAAGTGATAATCAGGGAATCGACGGCAATAATATGGTCTCCCTTCCTGTATCCTGCGCCGTAATTGGGTGAAGCCGGAGGAATGGTATCCACCACAAACGGAACCGCAAGGTCAAAGACATCCCTCTCTGAAATCAGGCGGGGCATGTAGCTGTGGTCTATGTAAACCTGCACTGTGTCCCCGTCACGCTCTACCGTAGCAACGCTAACATTCCTTCTGGCGATATCGGCCTGTATGGAAGAAAAATCGGTGGGGATATAATCGTCAAGGGCGAGTATGCGGTCGCCGGTGCGGAAGCCCATTTCCCGGGCAAGCTCGCCGGCGAAGATGCGGTTTTCCTCGTTGCTTATATAGCTGGTGCCCCAGATCTGAAGGGCAGCGATATACAGCAGGATGGCGAAGATGAAGTTGTAGAGTACTCCGCCGGCCATGACCAGAAGCCTCTGCCAGGCCTTTTTGGTGCGGAACTCCCATGGCTGCGGCTCTCCCTTGAGGGATTCCGTATCCATGGACTCGTCCACCATGCCGGCAATCTTGCAGTACCCGCCCAGCGGCAGCCAGCCGATTCCGTATTCTGTCTCCTTGTCCATAAAACGGGGGAAAAGCTTTGCAAACCAGCCGTGCTTGGTGCTCAGCATGGCTTTTCCGCCAATATCAAAGAAAAGGAAAAACTTGTCCACCCTTATCTTGAAGAGCTTGGCGAAGGAAAAATGCCCCGCCTCATGCACGAGGATAAGAACAGAAAGCGCAACAATAAGTTGCAATATCTTCAAAAGTACAGCGCTCATTTGATTCTCTCTTTAGTTTGAGCCATAATCTGCTCATGCGTGGCCAGAAGGTCCTCCAGGACGGGTGTCTTTACAAACGGCACGGTATCCATCGCCTTTTCTATGAGCGCCGGAATGTCGTAGAAGCCGATCTGCCCGGCAAGGAAGGCTGCCACAGCCACCTCGTTTGCCGCATTCATGGCGCAGGCGATGTTGCCGCCGCGGCGCGCAGCCTCGTAGGCCAGCGCCAGGCAAGGGAACTTCTCCAGGTCCGGAGCCTCAAATGTCATCTTGCCTAACTGGCTGAAGTTCAGCTTCTTGGAGTTGAGGTCCGGGCGCATCGGGAAGCAAAGCGCAAACTGAATCGGCTGCCTCATATCCGGGCTGGCCATCTGCGCAAGCACGGCACCGTCGTCATACTCAATCATCGAATGGATAACGGACTCCGGGTGAATCACAACCTCTATATCCTTGGGCTCCATGCAGAACAGCCAGCTGGCCTCAATCATCTCGAAGCCCTTGTTCATAAGGGTAGACGAGTCGATGGTAATCTTGGCGCCCATCGTCCAGTTGGGATGCTTAAGTGCCTGTGCAGCAGTTGCTTTGGCGATGTCTTCCCGAGCCCATGTGCGGAAGGGACCGCCGGATCCCGTAAGGTGAATCTTGCGTATGCTGTTGCCGGCCGCACCCATCAGGCACTGGAAAATAGCGGAGTGCTCAGAGTCTACCGGAAGTATCCTGGCGTCGTATTTCTTAACAAGGTCCATTATAAAGGCGCCGCCTGCGACAAGGGTCTCCTTGTTTGCCAGGGCGATGGTCTTGCCGGCCTTGACCGCGGCCGTTGTGGGCAGCATACCGCTGAAGCCCACCATGGCCGTCAGGACAATGTCTATATTGTCCCCGGCCACCAGCTGCACCACTGAGTCTATGCCCGCGAAGGCCTTTACATCCGTCCCTTCCAGCGCTGATGCCAGCTCCCCGTACTTCTGCGGGTTGCATATAACCGCTGCATTTGCATCAAAGGCGATGGCATCCTTTGCCAGCTGCTCTACGTTCTCATTGGCCGTAAGCAGCTCTACCTCAAACATTTCCCTGTTGCGGGCTACAACATCAAGGGCTTGCTGGCCGATGCTGCCGGTTGCCCCCAGAATGGCAATTCTTCTTTTGTTTTCCATCAGAACTTAATATATTCCGCCGGATTAACGGCTTCTCCCTTATACCATAATTCAAACCTCAGGATCTGTGCATCCGGGGAACCCATCGGGTCCTGGATTACGCCGATGGGGGAGCCGGCCTTTACCTTGCTCCCTGCCCCGGCAGTCGCCTTTCCGGCTCCCTTGATGATGGAAACCAGGTCGTTTTCATGCTGGATGATTATGGTGTACTTATCCTGGTCGCTCCAGGAAGCTGTCATTACCGTACCGTCTGCAACCGCCATAATTATGGCTCCGGAGTGGGCGCTCACCTCCAGGAAAGGATGTGTTGCCTTCTCAAACTCGCTGGTAATCACACCCTTGACAGGCGGGAAGAAGTGCATGCCCTCAATAGGAAGTTTTCTCTGCTCGGAATGCAGGCCAAAACGCTCGGCCTCCTCTGCGGCGGCCCTCAGCAGGGAATCGCTCCGGCTGAAGTCCTTCCCGTCCGCATCGGCATCGGCAATACTCTTCCTGCGGAGCAGGGAATCGATGGAAATGGTTTCCGTCCCGTCCAGCACGCGGCGCAGGTTCTCTGAATAAAACTCCCATCTGGCCACAACGGTCTCCAGGGAGTCGATGGTCATGGCGTTTGCCGCAGCGGCCCTTCTCTGGTGCGAATCCGGATAGCCCGGCAGGAAGGTCTTGACAGGTGTAAGGGCAATCAATATATATACC
The DNA here is from genome assembly GCA_900314395.1 of uncultured Prevotellaceae bacterium. Classification (GTDB taxonomy): domain Bacteria; phylum Bacteroidota; class Bacteroidia; order Bacteroidales; family UBA932; genus Cryptobacteroides. The sequence continues at coordinate 3,458 of OMVB01000001.1, forward strand.
GCCAGAATAAGGATTACAAGAACTGACACGGCGGAAAAAATTATCCTTGAACGCTTTCCGCGCAGCACCCAGATCTGCTTGTGAGTGTTGTCATCAATGACTGAAATTCTTAACCTTCTGGCCCTGTATTCTTTATTATCTTTTGACATACGTTAAATTTTTCGTAACTTTGTCTCGATGGACAGGATTATAGGTATAGATTACGGCAGGAAGCGAACGGGCCTTGCGGTAAGTGATCCGCTTGGAATATTTGCCTCCGCCTTGGAAACTGTACCGTCTGCAAAGATAATAGATTATATCAAAAATTACGCCGCTTCAGAGCGAATTGTAAGGTTTGTAGTCGGTTATCCGCGCAATATGGACGGTCGTCCTTCAGAGGCCGCGGCAGATGTAGACGCCTTTCTGCCGTTGCTGGCAAAGCACTTCCCGGGCATTCCCGTGGAGCTGGAGGATGAGAGGTTCACGTCGGTGCTTGCCCACAGGGCCATGATCGACGGCGGCATGAAGGCATCGGCCCGCAGGGACAAAGCCTCAGTGGACAAAATCAGCGCCGCCATAATCCTGCAAAGCTGGATGGACCGCAGCTCCGGTTCCGCAATGACCGTAGACCCCGCCTCCGTCCCGGAAAGCCTGTCCAGAAAGGTTACCAAACGAAAAAGGTAACCAAAATGAATAATGAATATGAATTGTTTTTAAATAGGAAACAGTAGCCTTGTGTCAGAGACCATGGACCCTTATTTTTGGTCTCTGATACAAGGACTACTGTTCCTGAAGGAGATATAGATGATACAACCGATTTATTTATATGGGTCAGAAGTCCTTCGGAAGAAGGCGGAAGAAGTAGACCTTAAGGACACAGAGGCCATCAAAACCCTGGTCCAGGACCTCAAGGACACCCTTGCCGTTGCAGAAGGCTGCGGCCTGGCCGCGCCGCAGATAGGCGTATCCAAGAGGGTCGTAATCGTAGACGGAACAGAAATGACAGACGTCTACGACTACCTGAAAGACTTCCGCCGCACTCTTATCAACCCCAGGATAATCTCCCAGAGTGACAACATGTGCACCTTCAACGAAGGCTGCCTGAGCATTCCCGGCATATATGCCGACGTCCGCCGCCCGGACTCCATGACCGTAGAATACTACAACGAAGCCCTGGAAAAAGTAACGGAAAGCTTCGACCGCTTCGCCTGCCGCATGATCCAGCACGAGCTGTCCCATCTTGACGGCGACATGTTCACAGACCATGTGGCCCCAATCCGCAAAAAAATGATAGCCAAGAAGTTAGTCGGCATCGCCAACGGCCGTTATACAACAAGATACAAATCCAAAATCAAGTAATTAATAATATTATGGGAGCATTTCACGCATACGACATCCGCGGAATCTACAACGTAGACTTCGACAAGGAAACCGCCTACAAGGTAGGATATTTCCTTCCTGAACTTCTTTCTGCCAAAAAGGTCCTTGTGGGCCGTGACTGCCGCCTCTCCGGACAGGAAATCCATGATTACCTTATCAAGGGTATCACCGACGCCGGCGCAGACGTAGACGACATCGGCTACAGCAGCACTCCTCTTGTGTACTTTGGAACAGCCAACTATGGCTACAAAGCTTCCGTACAGATTACGGCTTCCCACAACCCCCGCGAGTACAACGGAATGAAGGTAAGCCGGGAGAACGCACTTCCCGTAGGTCTTGACACCGGACTTGGCCAGATCAAGCAGTGGATAGACGAAGGCCGTCCCACTCCCGTAGCCGCCAAAAAGGGCATCGTCAGGGAAATCGACATCAAACCGGACTATATCGCCTTCCTCAAAAAATTCAAAGGCGACTATTCCAACCTCAAGATAGCATTCGACCTTTCCAACGGCATGGCAACCCTCTTCGCCAAGGAAATCTATAAGGGAGAAGATGCAACCTTCCTGTTCGACGACATGGACGGCAGCTTCCCCAACCACGAACCCAACCCCCTTGTTGCAAAGAACGTGGAGCCTCTTAAGAAACTTGTTGCCCAGACAAAGGCAGATGTGGGCGTTATTTACGACGGCGATGCAGACCGCGTAATGTTCGTGGACGACAAAGCCCGCTTCGTGGCTCCTGACCTTGTAATTGCGATGATGGCCCGTTACTTCTGCGACGAGCGGGGAGAAAAGAACCCCCGTGTCCTCCAGGAAATCCGCTCCAGCAAGGCCGTTGCAGAATACCTTGTAAAGAATTATAACGCCGATGTCCATACCTGGCGTGTAGGCCGTGCATTCGCAGCGCCCAAACTCCGTGAAATAGACGGCCTGTGGGGCGGCGAGCTCGCCGGTCACTATTATTTCAAGGACTTCTTCTACAGCGACAGCGGCATGCTATCCAGCATCATCGTACTCCGTATTGTGAGCGCCCTCAAGAAGCAGGGCATCAGGCTAAGCGAAGAAATCGACCGCCTTACCGGTTATGAGAACTCCGGAGAGATTAACTACAAGCTCGAGGACAAGAAAGGCGCGATGGATGCGGTAAAGGCTTACTTCGAATCCCGTGAGAAACCCACCAAGGTGATGGACTTCGACGGCTACCGCCTGGAATTTCCGGACTGGTGGTTCAACATCCGTCCTTCCAATACAGAGCCTTACCTGCGCTTTATCTGCGAGGCAACCTCCAAGGAACTCCTGGCAGAGAAGATAGAGCAGACAGACAAACTTCTTAAAGAGAAATTCGGGGCTGTAAGATAATGAAATTCAAATACTTGATACTCTGGCTTGCGGCATTCACCGCGGCAACAAGCAGTTTTGCGCAGGATATAATGATTCCCCATCTTTCCAGGGAATCAGTAAAAAGCCTGCGCGGGGTGCCCGGCAACGTTCTGGACACCATAGACACGCAGACTCCCGGTGTTCAAATCATATTGTTTGAGAACAACACCTGGAAGTACTACCGCGCCCCGTCCGTTGCCGTCAAGTCAGATGTATTCAAGGAGTATTGGGACACCGATGCCGTAGACCCCTACCGCGAGGACCTTTCATCCCTGCCGGACAAAATATCAATCTGGGTGGTGGACACCTTGAACCAGTACAAATGTCCGCGCCAGGTGAAAGTCTACTCCAGGTTCGGTATGCGCCACAGGAGGCGTCACCAGGGAGTGGACCTGCCGCTGCAAAGAGGGGAGCCCGTATGCGCGGCTTTCTCCGGAAGGGTAAGAGTCTCCAAATACTACAAGGGATACGGCAATCTGGTCATAATCCGTCATGAAAACGGGCTGGAAACCTTCTATGCCCACCTTTCAGAACGCTCTGTAGAACCTGGAGACTGGGTGGACGCCGGGGACAAGATAGGCCTTGGCGGCTCGACTGGCCGTTCTAGCGGCCCACATCTCCATTTTGAAACCCGCTACCACGGATACGCATTCGACCCCCAGTGGCTGGTGGATTTTGAAACCGGAGACCTCCGGCATCGTCTCTTTGTCCTAAAGAAGAAACACCTTTCCATTGCAAGCAAGTATGTTCCGGAGTCGGACGATGAGGAAGATGAGATTCATGCCGCCGATTCCGCAGAGTACGCAGCAAAGGCAAAAGAGGCCGCAGAAGCCGCTGCAGCCAAGTATCACAAGGTTAAATCCGGGGACACCCTCGGCCGCATCGCCCGTAAATACGGCACCACGGTGAACGCCCTTTGCCGCCTGAATCCGGGACTCACCGCAAAAACAACGCTCAAAATCGGAAGATCTGTCAGGGTTAAATAATCCATAGGAGTAATTTAGACCAGTTTTTACGCCAAAAAGACAAAAATTAGTTCAATCTTAGGTTTTTCACGTAATTCACACATAAAAAACGTTTAATGCTTACAATCTGTAAGTTTAAAATGTTTTAAAAATGAAATTTAACAAGTCGTGAACGTTTTAAGTGTCTGAAAATTCGGTACTTACAAAAGTTTAAGGAAATTTTGAAATCTGAAATTTATTGCTTAGCTTTGCCACATATTACCCTTGAAGGAGGGTGGCTTAAAGCCCGCTTAAAAGGTAAATGACAATAAATATTTATATTTTTTAAGTTTCACTAACGATCTTATGCTTATGAAAAAAATTAGGTTTTTTTTCACGGCTGTGGTATTATTAGTAGTTTCGTTCACTGCCCTGGCACAGAATATCAATGTGTCAGGTAAGGTAGTTGATGAGACCGGTGAGCCTGTCGTTGGAGCCAGCTTGGTTCTTGTCGGCAACAACACCGTCTATACCATGACCGATCTGTCAGGAGCTTACTCAATTTCCGTTCCTTCCAACGGACAGTTGAAGGTAAGCTGCATGGGTTATCAGGAGAAGACAGTTTCTGTCAACGGCCAGAAAACCCTCAACATCGTCCTTGATTCTGATTCCACCCTGCTCGACGAGACCATCGTTGTAGCATTCGGAACAACCACCAAGGAAGCTTTTACAGGATCCGCTACTGTCGTTAAGTCAGAAGACTTGCAGAAGCGTCAGACCACAAACGTACAGAACGCACTCGTTGGTTCCGTCCCCGGACTCCAGCTTAAGGGCGCTTCAGGTGCTCCTGGTTCAAGTGCAGGTAGCATCAACATCCGTGGTATCGCTTCAATGTATGCAGGTACCGATCCTCTTATCATCGTTGATGGTGCGCCTTATACGGCCAGCCTTTCAAACATCCCTCAGAATGATATCGAGTCCATCACCGTCCTCAAGGACGCTGCTTCTGCAGCCCTTTACGGTGCCCGTGGTGCTGCCGGTGTCATCCTCGTTACCACAAAGAAGTCAAAGAGCAAAGACGCTATAGTTACCTTCGATGCCAAGTTTGGTGTAAGCTCCAGGGCTATCCAGGAGTATGACAAGATTACCGAGCCTGGTGAGTATTATGAGGCTTACTATTCTCAGCTCTACAACTACTTCACATTCCACGGCTATGCTCCCGCAGAGGCCAACCTCCGCGCCAACAGCCAGATGATCGGTGACCTCGGTTACAACATCTACACTGTTCCTACCGGCCAGAACCTTATCGGTCTCAACGGCAAGCTCAACCCTAACGCAGTCAAGGGCCGTGCTTACGAGTGGAACGGAGAAATTTACTACATGACCAACGATGACTGGACAGACATGGCTTACAGCAATGCTTCCCGTCAGGAGTACACAGTCAGTGTAAACGGTGGAAACGACAGAGGTTCATTCTATGCAAGTGTAGGTTACCTTGACGAGAACGGTATCATCGAGTATTCCGGTTACAAGCGTTTCACTTCACGTGTAAAGGCAGACTACCAGGCCAAGTCATGGCTCAAGGTCGGTGCCAACATCGGTTTCACAAACTCTACAACCGATTCCAACCCTAACTTCACTACCGGTAGCTACGGTGCAACCAACCTTACCTACTACACCTCAATGATTGCTCCTATTTATCCTGTATACGTGCGCGTGCTCGATGCCAACGGAAATCCTATCATCAGGACCGACGAAAACGGCAATCCCCAGTACGACTACGGTGTAGCTGCAACCAACTACGGTGTGGGCCGTGGATTCCTCCAGACAGGTAACCCTCTTGGTGCAAACCACTACAACAAGGTACAGAGCAAGGGCAACCAGCTCAATGCCAACGGTACTGCAGAGGTTGAGTTCACCCCCTGGCTCAAGGCCAACATTTCTTCTACCATCATTTGGGGCAACACCCGCAGCCTTGACTATGAGAACGCTCTCTATGGTCCTAAGGTTGGTGTAAACGGTGAGATTTACCGTGCAGAGTCCGACGCTTTCCGTCAGAACCACCTCCAGACCCTCAACTTCCACAATACCTACGGTGACTTCAACGTAAACGTTCTTGCCGGTCACGAGTACTACAAGAACAAGAGCAACAGCATCTATGCTTACGCACGTGGTGCTTTCTCTCCTGATATTCTTGAGCTCTCTGCATTCGCAGACCGTCAGGTAGACGCTTCAACCTCATCTTCAGGTTACAATGTAGAAGGTTACTTCATCAGCGCACAGGCAGACTATAAGAACAAGACTTATCTCTCACTTAGCTTCCGTCGTGATGCTTCTTCATACTTCTCAAAGGATCACCAGTGGGGTAACTTCTGGTCAATCGGTCTTGCAGAGATTCTCAACAAGGAGAGCTTCCTTAGCGATGTACACTGGATCGATATCCTCAAACTCAAGGCTTCCGTAGGACAGCAGGGTAACGACAGCATCGGTGCATGGGCATATGTAGACCTCTACTCACTGTCAAAGGCTTCCGATACTTCAATGTCTCCTACTTTCTATCGTCTTGGTAATGAGAAGATTACCTGGGAAACAACCACCAACTGGAACGCAGGTGCAGAGTTCAGCTTCTGGAACGGCCGCCTCTCCGGTAGCCTGGATGTTTACTACAAGAAAGTTCAGGACCTTCTCTTCTGGCTCTCCATCCCTGAGTCCGCAGGTTCACGTGGTTACTATGGTAACATCGGTGACATGTCCAACAAGGGTATCGAGCTCTCACTTACCGGTTCCATCATCCGTACAAAGAATGTAGACTGGTCAGTAAGCCTGAACGCATCTCACAATGCAACCAAGATCCTGTCCCTGCCTGATTCCAAGACAGCAGACAACGGCGGTTTCTATGAGAGCGGTCTCTGGTACACTGTAGGCGGTCCTATGGACAACTACATGACCTATTCTTACGCCGGTGTAGGCGAGAACGGTGAGGCTATGTACTGGTACGACGAGGACCTTTCTCCCGCAGGTGGCAAGGACGGTGTAACCGTTAACACAATCAACAAGCCCGGTACCAAGAAGTCCGGTAAGACTGCCAACATCGACGAGGCTTCTCGTTATGCTCTTGGTTCTACCCTTCCCAAGGTATTCGGTGGTTTCAGCACAACTCTCAAAGTCGGTGACTTCGACTTCAATGCAACCTTCGATTATCAGCTTGGCGGTAAGATCTATGATAGCCGTTACGAGTCCCTCATGACTCCTTCAGCCAACGCTTCAAATGCAGGTAGCAACTTCCACAAAGACTGGGTTAAGGCTTGGAGCGCAACCAACACCTCAAGCAGCATTCCTCGTTGGCAGTTCGCAGACCAGAGGTATGGCAATGACTCTTATCTTACAAACGCAAGCTATCTGAACTTCCAGTCCTTCGCAGTAGGATACAATATCCCTGTCAAGAAGATTGAAGGCCTTAATAAGGTAGTCAACAGCATCAGGCTTTATGCAATGGGCGAGAACCTCATTTTCTGGTCTAAGCGTAAAGGTCTTGATCCCCGCTACTCATTCACTTCAAACTCATCTATTACAGCTTATTCTCCGGTTAGGACAATTTCCGGCGGAATCCAGCTCACATTCTAAAGGAGGAAAAGACTATGAAAAATATACTTAAAGTTTCCGCTCTTCTGCTCCTCACCGGTTTTATCTATACAAGTTGTGAGGAGGAATTCCTTCCCCAGAACGGCTATGCAACCAAAGACCAGGTAGCCGATGCTCCCGGTGCTTTTGAAAATGCAGTCAGCGCCGTTACTTCTACACTTACCGGAGAATTCATCTACGGTGGTTCCAGCAACTCATATCCTTACGATCTGGGTTGGCCTGCACTCAACCTTGAGAGGGATCTCATGGGACAGGATGTAGTTTACGTATATCAGAACTGGTACAGCTACTGGTATCAGGAGACATATCTTGGTCCTTCCTACCGTTTCTGCCAGATGCCTTGGACATTCTACTACAAGTGGATCAAGAGCTGCAACGACGTTATCAGCCTTGCCTGCGATTCAGAGGGCAATATAAAGGCCGATGAGTTTGCAGCCGGCGCCGGTATCGCATACGCAGTACGTGCATGGCTCTATACAGAGATGGCCCAGATGTACTCACAGAAGACATACACCGTGGACAAGACCGACGTTTCTGTTCCTATCGTAACAGAAGCTACTTCAGTTGATGATCTTGCTCACAACCCCCGTGCTTCACACGAGACTATGTTTGCTTTCATTATCAGCGACCTTGACAAAGCAGAGGCTGCACTTGCCAACTATAAGCGCCCCAATGTTTATACACCTGACCTCTCAGTTGTATACGGACTCAAGGCACGTGCATACCTTCTCATGGGTGAGTGGGCAAACGCAGTTACTTACGCCCAGAAAGCTCAGCAGGGCTACAGCATCATGACAGAGGACGAGTATACAGACTGGAATACCGGTTTCAATACTCCTAACAACTCCTGGATGTTCGCTCTTGAGCAGAAGTCATCCGACCCTCAGATCCAGGTTAACGATGCAGACTCCAGCTGGGGTTCAATGATGTTCATGGAAATCAACCCTGAGACTTCCGGTTGCGGTTACGCTGCAAACTACGGACAGCCTTTCAAGATTGACTACCATCTCTTCCAGTCTATCCCTGCTACCGACTGCCGTAAGAAGTGCTATGTAGACTTCGCTATCGACGCTCTCGATGATGACGCACAGGTTGAGGCTCTTTCTGCTTACACCCTGCATCCCACATGGCTCCAGACTGCAGCCAATGCAATCTCCGGTTATGGTACAGGTCTCGTTGGTGGTACCCAGCTCAAGTTCCGTACCGCCGGTGGTGAGGAAGGACGTAACAACCAGTATATCGGCTTCGTATGCTCTATTCCGCTCATGCGCGTAGAGGAAATGTATCTTATCGAGGCAGAGGCTGCCGGCCGTCTTAACGAGGCCGATGGTATCGCTAAACTTACCGCCTTCGGTAAGACCCGTGATGCAAGCTATGTATATGGTACACACACAGAGAACTATGGTGACGTTAAGGCCAGTGACTTCATCAACGAGGTTTGGTGGCAGCGCCGTATAGAGCTCTGGGGCGAGGGCTTCGCAACCTTCGACATCAAGCGTCTGCAGAAAGGTGTTATCCGTAACTATCCTAACACCAACCACGTTCCTAACTACAGGTATGTAGAGAGAACTACTCCTAACTGGATGAACTTCTGCATCGTACAAAGCGAGACTAACTACAACTACGATTGTACAAACAATCCTGATCCCAGTAAGTCTTCACCTGCCGATGATCCAGCTGTGACTAACTTCGATTAATCTAAAATGAAGATGACTATGAAACTTATAAAAGGTTTGGCACTGGCCGGTGCCGCTCTTCTCTTCCTTGCTTCCTGTGGCGAGAAGTATGACGAGTGGACTCCCGGAACACCAGATACTGGTTCGCAGTTCTATTTCTCCAATGAGACAGAAACTGCAGTGACTCTGACCCCTACTACAAGTTCTATCGATGTTAACCTGTATCGAGTCGATACTTCTGCATCATCGGACGCTATAGTAACCGTATCAGAGGAAGAGACTGCGCTTATCATAGCTAGTTCTCCCGCTACTTTCAATGTGGCTTTCCCTCAGGGTTCCAATGTTGCAACCCTTTCCATCCCTGTTGATATGAACAATATCGACTTTGGAAAGTCTGTAAAATTGAATCTTGCAATTGCAGGTGAAACCACCAACTATGCTGCTTCTTCCTTATCCATCACCGCAACTCTCCCTGAGCCTTGGAAGAACCTCGGAAAAGGCCAGTGGGTAGATGACTTTGCATGTGGTCTTTACGGAATTGACCCCATTACCGTTCCTTGTACAATTTATGAGAACGAGCTTACTCCCGGTCTCTTCAAGGTAGAAGACTTCCAGCTTCCTCTTGCCGCTGCTATCTTTGATGTAACAGAGGCTACGATGAAGAACAACGAAGGCACCTACTGGAGAAATGCATCCATTCTTATCAATGCGGCCAATCCGGCAAATGTAACCATCGCTCTCCAGGACTATGGCGTATGCGTTAGCACTGGTGACGGATTCATTAATGGTATCACCTCTGTTTACGGCGGAAAGCCTTTCTCTGTAGGTACATTCGAGGATGGAGTCATTTCATTCCCTACCGCAAAAGGTCTGCTTTGCACCCTTAGCAACGGACAAGGTTACTACTATGCAAACCAGCACGGCAAGTTTGCCGTTGTTATGCCGGGTGTAGTTCTTAGCGATTACACTATTGAGCTTGCATTTGAGGGTATCCTTTCCAAGGGCAGTGAGAACAGTGCACTTGCAAGCGTTACCTTCGTAGGTGGCGATGTAGAGGAAGTTGCAACTGCTATTGTAAAAGGTGACGATCCTGATGCTGCTATTAAGCTTATCGAAGATGAGGATGAGTCTGTTCAGTCCCTGACTGCCAGCGGTTCCGTTAAATTCCCCTTTGCAGAGGATGCAGAGCCCGGTAAGTACACTATCGTTGCAGTTCCTGTAACAGAAGAAGGCCTTGAACTTGACTATGCTGTTTATGAGACATTCGCATTTGGTGCAGGTCCCCTTGAGCTTGAATACACCGGTGACGACTTTGTAGCTGGTGTTGCTAAGAATTACCTCCTTGCAACCGAATGGATTGGCTACGCTACCAATGCTAAGGGAACTGCCGCAGACCGTGAGGTATACGACACAGTTACCTTTACTGACCTTGAGGATGTTGCTGACGATGAAGATATTATCCTTTGCCATGGTCTCGATTATGGCATTGGAGCTTACTATGGTACATTTGTCGGCGATGTTCAGATGGAGTGGTATAGCGGACAGATCTATACTCATGAATTTAGCGAGGTTGGAACTTATTCAACTTCAACTTCAACTTACACAGTTAAGCCGGTTGTTCTGGACTATGCAGAAAATGTTTATGGTACAGGCAAGTATGCAATGCGTGCGGCTTATGTTGACGACGGTATCATCGCTTTTGTAAGCAACAGTTCTACTTACAATTGGACCGCTATCGCATTCGGTGCATTCGACGGTACTTCATTCGCCGGAACCCTTACTACCATGAATTATATCCTGCTGCTTGATCCTGTTTATGGCGGCGATGAAATTCCCGCAGCTGTCAAGAAAGCACAGGCTAAGCTTGAGGCCGGTAAGTACCTCATGGTTAAGGACAACGCACCTCGCAACTACGTAGAACTCCCTGCAACTGTTTCTGCAAAGAAGGTTGTAAAGGCTCCTGTAGTAGCTTCAGGTAAGGTTAATTCTACCAAGAAGACTGCAAATGTACTTGACGAACTCTCAGACCTGAGATAAGAATCAGGGACATAAACGAAAAAACCAGCGTGAAAACGCTGGTTTTTTTTTGCTCCCCTTGTAGGACTTGAACCTACGACCCCCTGATTAACAGTCAGGTGCTCTAACCAACTG
>OMVB01000082.1 GCA_900314395.1 uncultured Prevotellaceae bacterium
CCAGATACACAGTACCCATATCCAGCGGCGTTCCTTCTCCATCGCAAAGGGTCAGATCAACAGCCCCTCCTGTTTGGTGACCACTGCCTCCCACACTAGCACTGATTCTGTTCAGAGCCGATTGAATCTGCTGTTCGTTATAATCTGGATGCGCCCCTACAAGTTCCTTCCTGTCGCGTTTCCGGAGCCATTCCTGTTTTCGCGGTGAACGATATAACTCATAGACCAGAAGCTTCAGGCCAGTGTCTTTATGAATTGTGTCCGCCACATTCTCCAGACGTTCAATCATTTCTTTGCGGGCATAGTAGGATTCGATGCCATCTGCATAGAGGATATTATCACTATTAGAGTTGACAAACTCTTGCCCGCACTCTCTAACTTCCTTCCGATTGATGATCTCTGCTGGGAGAATCTTTCGTAGGCCAAGTCGCACGAGAACGTGATTATAAAAGACTCTAGTCGTCATTGTCAAACAGATAATACAGAAGAAAAGTGCAGAGGGAGCATCGAGATCAGGGCCGTCGAACTATTTCTTATTCATGATTTCAAGAAGGGCAGGGCCCGAATATAGGTATTCTTTGGCTTCGAAGTCGTTATTGAACAACTTGGATTCACACTGTCTATCTCCTTCAAGAATACTATAGTCAAACTCCTGCCCCGTATGGCTATCCCGAGCTCTCCAACTATATCGCTGATTATTTCCTTCAGCAGTCACAAGACAATCTGATATTACCTCCAGATAGTCAATATGGCCAGAAAACAGCACGCAGAATCTTGCTCCTGGATAGATGTCCAAATCAACATATTTACATGGCACTTTCATATAACTCTAACAAAAGATAGTGTGAGTTCTATTCCATTTCGCTTATTTGCCTGGCGTATCTCTTCCAACGCTTAGCCTTCTGATAAACGTCACGTGCCCCGTTAGGGATAAGTATTAGGCATTTGTCATCTACGCCAAGTGTGCTGATTTTAGGCGGGTTATTACACAACAAGATGAGCTTTTCTACTTTGTTATCAAAAGCTTCCCTTCCTATTAGGCGCACAGTTGAAGGAATAGTTATCTGTTGCAAAGATGAGCAAAACAAGAAAGCTTCTTTATCAATGATTTCCAATCCTTCGGGAAGGGAGATGTCCTTGAGGTTAATATTATACGAGAAGGCTCTGACTCCTATACGCTTTATACCCGGCTTAACGTCGAAAGATTTAAGACCCCCTTCGTATCTTTCCGGCCCATGAGCCTGTTCCCAATGCCTTTCATCAGTTGAGACAGGAGCAGTATAGAACGACGCCATAAAATTGTCAGCAAAAGCAGTCTCATAAACAGCGGCCTCTACTGATGTCTCACGGTCATAGAGAGACAGATAAGTATCCATGTGTACTCTACCGTCTTTATCCAGGAACTGCTCATCTTGAATTACCTGATCAGACGAGAATTGAGGTACAGGGCTTCTGAACAGGTTAAATAGTCGTCTCATAGTAACTCTCGAATTGCTTTTGAACTATTGCTGAATCAAAACTCCAAGCGGCAGCAAGCCACGCAAGGATTCCAGAATTATCCTTATCATCAGTTTTAATGCTCTGCTCCAAGAGGTTAATATAGTTATCCATCGAGGTCTTCTCCATAAATCCTGAAAGATAATTCCTGAACGTCTCGGAATTCTTCTGTGATAAGGCATCTTTACATTCTTGCAGAGGGCCTAATTTACACAGTTTTGAGTAAAGGAGAACGCCCGTATCATCTTGTTTAGGTGCGACAAAAGAAACACTTTTGAAAGATGCAATATCCTTGTCTTCAACATGCTTGAAATGGTAGTCGATTATGGTTGAAAGAAGATGATCAGCGTAATTGCTGGAATTGTCTTTATTAATGTGATACAGTTCTATCAATACTTTTATAGGAGTCTGTAATAAATCAAGCAAATCCCGGTCTGATAAGCTTGTTTGATGGTCTAACTTGTCTATACAAGCATCTATGACAGAATCATATTTATTCATTTGATTCTTGAGAGATAACAAGTGAGCATACCTCATTGCATCGTTGCGGTAATCTTCAAGAATGAAACAATCCGCAAATTGGGGCAAATAAATAGAACGAAGCAGGTTTTGACTTATTAGGGATCGGTCATTAATAAGTGCTCGTATAAAGGACATTTTTCTATAAACAACCTGTATCAGTCGGTCACTGACAACAAGTCTATTCTTCTTGTTTGTTCGTTCCACGTTTTTGGCTGTTCTCTTAGCATACAAGTATCCAAGGAAACCAAACACAACACCGAGAACACTGGCAATCGCTGCGATGATTGCCATAGTCAGATTCAATTGAACGGTTTGAGGATCTGAGGCTTCCGCTATCTGATTAACCTTGGGGCCGATGACATTCAAAGTGTCGCTAATACTTTGAAGGATGTCATAATCTGTATTTCCTGGAATAGTTGGCATATTATAAGTATTTTATTTCAAGATATTTAGATAAGAAAAGACGCATCGCATCACAATATGTCTCCTTATCTTCTGACGACATGTAAACATGCTCTGCATAGCAACCGCCGGCGCAGTGATACTTGGCTGGGCACTCGCTACATAATTCAAGAGAATTGTTATGCGAGAATACCCTATGCGCGCTATCGTTGTCAATGGTGCAACCCTGTTCAGAGGCGCTTCCAATCTTAAACTCATCGAATTTAGGTTCAAGGGCGGAGGAAACAAAATTACATCCTGTTATATTGCCATCCGCAGCCAAAATAAACTTGCCTTCACAGAAGCGGTCTTGAAGAACTGAGACAGCGTTCAAGTACGGGCAGGTCAAGCGGATTCCCAATTCGTCAGCCCTTTGTTTTGCAGCAAAGAAATTGTCTACGAAAGACTGGTAGTAATCTTCTTTTGAGGCGAACCGGGTGAAACTGTCATTGGGGACGAGCGGTTTGAAGGACACTTGCTCTACTTGAGGAATTGTACGGTGCATCACTTCCATCATTTCACTCATGCGGTGAATATTCTCCTCAGTGACAACGGTGGTTATCCCAACATCGACTCCACGCGAAGCATAAATGTTAATATTTCTAGTAACTTCTTCGTAATGACCGCGGAATTTGTTCTGTGCATCTTCCAATATATCGTATGATGCGCAGATGCCTGCCCCCGTCTTAAGGCAAGTATTAATGATGTCCTCATCAATGATGGAGCAATTTGTGACGATAGAAATATAGATGCCGCCCTCCCGCTTCTGGTTCAAAGCGACAGCGTATTCAATGCTCTCCTTAACAACTGGCCAGGAAAGTAAAGGCTCACCTCCACCTATATAAATCAAGGTAAGTTTCTTCCTGGGAAGCCGGTCTGGCCTTATGAACCATTCTAAAGCCTTTCTGAGCATTGAGGCGCTCATCTCCAAAGAAGAACGGCCTTTTGCCGAATAACAGTAAGCACAATGAAAATTACACTTATTGTTCGGCAGGAGCATCAGTGTTCTGAAGGAGTCCGGTTCTGGAGAAATGTGAAATACCTGGGAGTCCGGGACCTCAGCTATTTCTTTCCTGAAATCATCCACTTCTGACTGGACATCAATGAGCTTTACCCTTTTTTTTAGGGGCGCGTAGGCCAAAAGCTTTCCTCTATTGGCTCCCGTGGTGATGGGTATTGTAAAAACTTCAATCATAAAGCGGCCAGGAGGTTTTTATCAGCTTTCCCACTAATACGTACGTTGTAGAACTCACCAACAGAAAGCTGTTTTTCTGTTCGTATCTTGACAACAGGATCTGCCATCGGAGTGCTGTGCTCGCTTCTCCCTATATAGTCGTCATCTTGTTTACGATCAATAATAACCCGTACATCTTTTCCGATGGTCTGGTCATTTATTTCATTCAAGACTTGCTTTTGAACAGCAAGTATGCCCAGCGCCCGTTCTTTCTTAATTTCAGGGCTAATGGAATCAGTATAGTTCTGATGACAGAAACTTCCGACTTGATGAGAATAACGGAAAACCCCAAGGCGCTCAAACCGCTGTTCCGCAATAAATTGCTTTAGCGCCTCATAATCAGGTTCAGTCTCGCCCGGGTGCCCAACCATGACGGTTGTTCTTAGATAAAGACCAGGCACTGATTCTCGGATATCTGAAATAAGTTGAGTCAAGCTTTCTTTGCTCATACCACGCCTCATTAGTTTGAGCATCTTGGTTTCTGAGTGCTGTATGGCCATGTCTAGATATTTGCATACGTTTTCTCGCTCACGGATGACAGGAAGTAATTCTTTGGGAAAACCTGACGGATAGGCATAGTGGAGACGAATCCACTCTATACCAGGCAAGTCTGATATGCGAGAAACAAGTTCGGAGATTCGCTTCTTCCCGTATAAATCCAGGCCATAAGTGGTTAAATTCTGAGCAACGAGCTGGATTTCTTTTACTCCTTGGGAAGCAAGCCAACGGCACTCTTCCAGAACTCTTTCCATGGGTTCTGACTTTAGGGGACCATTTAAAATGGGCTTAATACAATATGAACAGGGCTGATTGCATCCTTCGGATATCTTGACAAAGGCATAATGTGAAGGGGTTGTCAGATATCGTTTAAGTCCAATAGCCATCCCAATACCAAGATCTTGTGGCAGAGTCTCCCAATTGAAATTCCCATATATTTTGTCGACTTCCGGGACAATCTCTGTCAACTTCTCGCCAAGTTTCTGGGAATAGCAGCCCATTATCCATAGCTGTCCCACACGTCCTTCCTTTTTCATCCGGGCGTAACGGCGAATAGTAGATAAGGATTCATCTTCCGCTTCGCCGATGAAACCGCAGGTGTTGATTATGGCGATATCGGCCGATTGCTCCAGTTCTCCGAAATGAACATCGTACCCGGCATCTACAAGCACATGCATAAGTCTCTCGCTATCAACGAGATTCTTGAAGCATCCGATATTTAGCAGATTGATTCTCATACGACGGAGCCTATCAATACGCTAGGCGTAACTTCATTAATCAGGACCTGTGCATCGGCATTGATGGGGAGGTTGTCCTCCGACTTAAACAAAATAGTCCGGAGCCTATGGTCACGGCCGAACAGGAAAGAGCGGTCCGCCGGCCATCGTCCTTCTACGATAACGGGGATGGTGCGGCCAATGTCGGCTTTATATGCGGGTTCTTTGATGGCATCTCTGGCTTCAATAATTGCCTTGTAGCGTTCATCTTTCACGCTTTCCGGTACATCGTCCCGGAATTGTCTGGATGCAGCGGTTCCGTTTCTCATGGAAAAACGGAAACTGTTAATGTCATCAAAACGAAGTTCCCGAATCAGCGAGAGTGTCTGCTGGAAGTCATCTTCAGTTTCGCCGCAAAAACCTACCATAATGTCGGTCACAATGGAGATATCCGGAATTTCCCGCTTTACAATCTTGTATCTTTCTTTGTACTGCTCTACAGTATAACCTCTGTGCATTCTTCGAAGGACACTATTCGAGCCGGACTGCACTGGAAGGTGAACAACATGCATGATGTTGCTATACCGCTTCATCACATTCAAAATATCATCAGAAAACGTAATGGGATGCGAGGACAAAAATTTAATCCTCAATTCCGGGCAAAGCTCCGCAGCTTGCTCCAGCAAATCGGCAAAGCCATAGGCATACCTGTCAATGATATGTCCTACAAAAGTCAGCTCCCTATACCCTTGATCGGCAATATTGCGACATTCTTGAAGGATGGATTTCATGTCTCGGCTATGCTCTTTGCCACGGGTGTAAGGTTCTATGCAGTAAGAACAATACTGGTTGCAGCCCTTCATGATCGTAATAGCTGCAGTAGTCTTGTCTTCGATTGTTCGTAAAGGAACTATATCGGCATACATCTCATCCAAGCAACTCCCGTTCAAGATAACGTGACTCTTTTTGTCAAATATCAAATCTGGAAGAGCACGATATTGATCAGGGCCGATAATAATGTCCACAAAGGGATACTTATCAAACAGGGTTTTATCCAACTGCGTGGCAAAACAGCCACAAATGACTATGGTACGACTCTGAAGTTCTTTTTCCGCAATTTGCTCCAGACGAGAGAATGTTTTTTCATGTCCGATTTCTCTAACTGAGCAGCAGTTCAGGATAATAACATCTGCATCTTCCATCCGGCCGCTCTGATTATAACCTTTGGCAGCGAGAATCGATAGTAGAATCTCACTGTCGCAGATGTTCATCCGGCAACCATATGTTTCTATATAAACTTTCATTTTTTGCCCTGCTTGGCTAAAAGGTACATCTCATATCGCATTTCCATTAGTTGTTCCATATGGCTCTTTTCAGGACAACAATGGTTTAAATGCAATCCTTCATTCCGATTACGGAGGCGCACTAACGGGCATCCACCACCACATAGGGCGATAAACTCACAACTGAGACATTTTGGGTCTCGTGTATAATCGGTGCCCGTGATATAATCGGCAAAACCGGCCATATTCTTGATGCCTTCACGAACATTTCCTAATGTCTGTTCTGGATTCCCCACCATTCTCCAGCACTTGTATATCTCTCCTTCCGGTCCGATTACAAAAGCAAAGTATTTGCTTCCAACACAACTATGCCTCCTGAAACGAGGGAGGAAAGACTTGATCTCGATACCATAACGGTCAAATAAATCCAACGCAAACTGGGCTTTGTATCCGCCTTCTGAAATGTTATGCTCAGGCGAAACACACTCAGAGGAAAGAAGATCAGAGACAAATCCAGGATAAAGGTTCACGCGTTCGCAGTTAATCTCAGATTTGAAGGAATTATAGAATTCGGCATACATCTCCATATTACGTCGATCGATATTTGTACGTATATCAATGTGGACAGAAGGATTCACCTGAAGCAGATACTTCAGATTATCCATGATGGTCCTATACGTGGGTTGTCCACCCAAAAGAGGCCTACGCTCATTATGTACGGACTCCGGCCCATCAAATGTAATTTGAACATCATTGATGGCTAGTTCAGCAAACAAATCGGCCTTTTCTTTCGTAAGCAGATAACCGTTGGTAACAATCTTGGCAGCATACTCAATGCCCAGTGCGAGAAACGCCCTGGAAAGGCGCTCAATACTGCCGAAATTAATGAGAGGTTCTCCTCCGTACCAAGTAACATTCAATCTTTTAATCTGCTTGTTTGACTGTACGAATCGAACGATGGCTGCTTCTGTTTCCTCGTTCATCGTTACCATTGGACGCTCTCGTTCATAGCAATAGATGCAACCAAAATTGCAGCCCCTTGTAGGAAGGATTGTAAGTGAAACGTCTGCAGAATTATACTTGTTTTTCAGAACATCTGACAGATAAATGTTCAGGTCATCCTCCTGTCGTTTGACAATTATCCTCGAGGATATCAGAAAATGAGCAAACTTATAGTCTTTATAAGAGTCGGGATTATCTTTTAATTCCAGCCATCCTTGGATTTGAGAGTCATCAATTTGGAGAAAAACCTGCGACATAGTATTATATAGCAGGTATCCGTATTTCTTTGATTTAGAAAGAATGTTGTATTTTGACCAGTACATAGTGATAAATCAAATAACAAAGGGAGCCATTAATCCATAAAAAAGGACTTCTGGCTCCCTCCTCACAATTAGAGGCTGAGATCGCCCCAGCACATATCGCAAACCGAGAGGTTGTGAGCGCTGAACTCATTGATGGATTTGGCCTCCTGAGCAGCGGCGACGATCTGAAATTCAAGAGCTTTCATACTTTTGAATGGTTTTATGTGAGTGCCTACTCTATTCTGGCTTTTCGGCTTCTGCCATTAATATATAAGCGTGTTAAGAACAAATCTTAAAAACTATTACTGCAATTACAATCCAAAAAATCCATCCAAAAACTTTCGACCAAACAGGAGTGCTAGATTGTTTTGAGGAGCTAACGTTGGAGAAGGAATTCACGGCCCCGCTTGAGCCATTGAATGATTCTTTCTTTTGAGGCAGGTCATAAAAACCAAGTTTGTTATACACATCACGGACTTCCGGAAGAACCCAACTTGGTGAAGGGACCTTGAAATCTCGCTCATACAAAAGGTCTTTCCTGTTATTACGATGCTCAATAGCTAATTTAATCCAATAATCTGCACTTTCACCCCCGCTTATTTTCCCACATTTATACATCTCAGCTATCATCTCATAACACTTCCAGTAGCCCCAGTTTTTACATATTCTGAAATAACTATATGCTTTTTGATAGTTCAGATATGGGGATTTTGTGTTATAATATAACAATCCGATTCCCATGTTAGCCAACGGATATCTATCAACTATTGCTTCAAGTATTTTTTTAGCATATGCAGCATTGGCATCATGGATAAAGGCGTTTTTTGCCAAATGATACATGCCCTGGTGAGTTTCTGCTTCTTTGTAATAACGCTTGGCCAAAGCTAAGTATTCTTTAGCCTGTTGTATGTTAATGTCGGAATCATAATACATATCATTATATATGATTCCCATTTGACACGTAGCAATACTATGTCCTTGGTCGGACGCTTGTCTTAGCCAATACAATGCATCATTGTAAGCCTTAGGTTTTTTTTCTATAAGGTATTTACCATAAATCCATTGAGCCTCTGCCAACCCGGCTTCAGCTCCTTCTTGAACATATTCAAGCGCTTGCTGAAAGGAATAGTATTCATACTTTAATGCATACAAACGAGCAAGTAAGCATTTCGCTATTAGATTATTCTTGAACGGAAGCAAACTGTCAATAGCCTCCTGATGTTGTTTGGCTATTGATGCGTCGGTTCGTAATAATTTGCCGAGATAGATTGAGTCATATGGATAAATGTACTTATTATCAAAAGCATCGAATGCTTCTGTTGCATACGATAACTTGACGACTTCGTCAGTCGAATAATGCTTTAGCGCAAAATCTTTTTCTGCAGGGTTAAGTCCCATAGTCCTTTTACGATATAAATTACTATCTAAATGAAGGCAGAGTAATAAACATGATGCTATTGCAGATCTCCCGCCCAAGTCGGAAGGTCAACACCTTCAAACATTTCGATATTGAACGAGGCTTTCCCATCCGGAGAGTACATTGCCGCAACAATGTTCATAATGTCAATGAGATAATTACCAAGAGGCTCAAGTTCAACATCTTGATTGTTTGGATCAAGACCCGCCTTATACTTTTCAGCATGATCCTGAACAGCATTATCTGTCATATGATTGATGAGAGCATAAGCAGAACTAACCATATTACCAAAGAAAGAGCCCCTTTCAATAGGATCTTTAGTAATCTCAGCCAGTTTCTCTTCACCCAACTTTAACAGCCGTGCTTTTTGGGAATACGTTAGGCTATTGTGCAATAGACCAATAAGCTCTATATTCATTAGAAGGTCCTGGGCGGATTGCTTTGCATTTGATGAAACGTCAATGGCAGCAATATCGCTTATGAGGTCATCGTATGATCTCATGGCCGGAGCGCTATCAGAAGATGTCCCTGATGTGGATGCTGCAGGATTATCAGTTGGTACGGGCGCCTGTACGGCGTTATTGCCATTATCTTTGCGGAATAAGCCGACTATTAGCCCAAAAAGCGCCTTGATACCAAGCCATAATAGTTTTAGAATCCAGCCACAAACTTTGAGGAATGCCTTAAAGAGCCATTCAACAATCTCAAGAAACCAACCAAACATAGTGTCAACAACGTCCGCCATAGTAATAATGTTCTTTATCCGACGGACCCGAGTTCGGAAAGTTAGTAGCACAAAAAAAGAAAGTGCGGGCCTCCAATAGCTCTTACTCAGATACTGGGCTCTGGACTGCCTTCGAACGAATAAGAATGGATTATGCTCACACTTTCTGCTATAATGTGGGCAAGAACCCATAAAATAGCCAGTGAGAGCGCCTCACTCTTCCCGTTCAAATGAATTGTCCAGATTCAGTATCTAGGAATAAGCTAAACGCTTTCTGTATGTATGCTACGCGATGCAGCAATGCAAATATAGTGATTTTTTTTTGTTTCTTATGCTTTTTGACGGTCCGGACAAAAAAATGAAGATTTTTGAAAATTTTTTCGGCCCCGGACACATTTATTTTTGCTCGGATTTCCCTACGAAAACCTCTCCATTAGCCGTATCACATTTGTACCACGCACCCTATAAACGACTGATTTACAGCAGGGTGTCAAAAACTTTACACAAATTGTAAA
>OMVB01000123.1 GCA_900314395.1 uncultured Prevotellaceae bacterium
AAAGTGGCGACTCCGTTGACCGTCCCCGTGGAAGAATGGGACGAGTACTACGGTGACATGAAGAAGTGGATGAAGTATAGCAAGATCAATCCTTCCTTCTGCAAGAAAGTCGACGCCATCCAAAACGAGCTGGACAATACTCTCGACAACGATACGCCAATCACCAAAGAGGAGATGCGCCAGATTATTGAGATTATTGCCTACGCAGAGGCCAAGGAAGCCGAGCAGAGAAGAATTGAGGAAAAGGAGCGTGAGGAAGCAGAGAAGAACCGGATGACGCTGAACAAGTACATTGCCATGTACTGTGACCAGATTACCACCGGCGCCCGGCAGACTGAGAAAGGCAGCAACTTCGCTCCCTCTACCGTGAAGACCATCAAGCTAGCCCTGGACCAGTTCACCAAATTCCAGGCGGAGACTGGGCGTACCTACGACTTCGACGACATCAACATGAATTTCTATTACGCGTACACGGCCCATCTGAAGAAGAAAGGGTATTCCTTTAACACGTACGGGAAATGCATCAAGGAGTTGAAGACCATCATGGCTTGTGCCGAGAGCGAAGGCTACCATACCAATCATGTCTGGCGGGACAAGAAGTTCAAAGGTACCCGGGTAGAAGTTGACAGTATTTATCTGACCAAGGAAGACCTGGATAAGATTATGGCCGTTGACCTGTCCGAATATCCGGTCGGTTACGAGCAGGCCCGCGACATCTTCATGATTGGTGTCTGGACTGCCCAGCGTGTCTCTGATTACAACTATATAAAGAAGGACGACTTCAATACCCTGACGAAAAACGTCATGAGGGAAGAACCCGATCCTGAGAACCCTGGACAGATGAAGGCCTGGATTGAAAAGCAAGAGATTACCTACCTGAACATCCGCCAGCAGAAGACTGGTGCCAAGGTCGCTATTCCTTGTAATTCTGCCCTGAAGGCCATCCTGGAGAAATACAACTATCAGGTGCCCCACCTGGCCGACCAGGTCATAAACCGCTACATCAAGGAAATCTCTGAGAAAGCCGGCCTGACGGAATTGGTTGAAATTGAGACCACCAAAGGCGGCACGCCCAAAAAGGAGAAGATTGAGAAGTACAAACTGGTCCACAGCCACTCGGCCCGACGCACCGGCGCCACGCTTATGTATCTTGCAGGCGTGGATCTGTACGACATCATGAAGGTCACTGGCCACGCCTCGCCCAAGATGCTCAAAAAATACATCAAGGCCGACTCCCTTGAAGTGGTGGAGAAACTCACCGACAAATACGAGTACTTCCGCTAATCCAATCGAAAACTATGAAAAAATCAAAATCGCTATGACTTTTTCATAGTTTTTGATTATATTTGCCTTGGAATTAATGGCTGTAATTGCTATGAAAAGAAAAATCACTCAGCAACTCATAGACTGGAAGAATAGGCCGGATCATAAGCCTCTCATCCTCCAGGGAGCCCGTCAGGTTGGAAAAACATACATTTTGGAAGAATTCGGGCGCGAGCACTATAAGAATTATATCAAGGTAAGCCTTGACCTGGTCCCTGATGTGCGCAATTTCCTGAAGGACAACATCAATCCTTTGGAAATCATCGCTTATCTGGAAACTCTATATAATGAGCGAATTGTTCCGCATGAGACGCTGGTCATCCTGGATGAGATTCAGGACTGCAAGCGGGCGCTGCTTGCTCTCAAATATTTCCAGGAAGATTATCCTCAGTATGATATTGTGGCCGCAGGTAGCCTTCTGGGGGTGGCTGTGAATCAGGGAAAAAAGCCCGACGAAGAAGATGAAGCAGGAAAGGCCCAACAGCAGCAGGAAGAAGAGGAATTCTCCTATCCTGTTGGTAAAGTGGATGAATTGCGCCTGTACCCTATGGACTTTGAAGAATTCCTCTGGGCCATCAATATGGATGTTTTGGCGCAGGATATCCGTACCCACTTCAACTCTAATGAGGCAATGCCGGCTTCCGTTCACCTGTTGGCACTTGACCTGTACCAGCGCTATCTGATAGTCGGCGGCATGCCCGAGAGTGTTGGCAAATATGTAGAGACCCACAGCTTCCTGGAGTGCAGAACCGTTCAGCAGTCCATCCTGGTTGGTTACAATGCCGATATGGCCAAATATGCTAAGCCGGCAACCACTGTCAAGATCAGAGCCTGCTTCAATTCTATTCCGGCACAGCTGGCTAAAGAGAATCGCAAGTTCCAGTACAAGCTGGCGCAAAAGGGCGGAACCGCTAAGATTTTCGGTGAAGCTATCGAGTGGCTCATTCTGGCCGGGATAGTACATAAATGCAAACTGATATCACATGGCTTTATTCCCATCTCAGCCCAGGAAGATGACAGCGACTTCAAGATTTATTTGTCCGATATTGGCATGCTTAACACAAAGGCTCAGATGCCGGCCCAGATGCTACTCAATTCCATAGAGACTGAGAACACTTTCCTTGGTTCGGTAGCCGAGAACTATGTGGCCCAGGCCCTTTCTGCCAACGGTATTACACTCCGCTATTGGAAAAACGGCAACACCCAAGAAGTGGAATACATACTGCAGGATGGAATGAACGTGATTCCTGTAGAGGTCAAGAAAGGCAAGAAGGTGGATGCAATCAGCATGAACAATTTCAAAAAGACCTACAAGTGTCCTTTCGCTTACCGAATTTCCGGAAAGAACTTCGGCTTCGCCAATGAAATCAAATCTGTTCCCCTTTATGCCGTATTCTGCATTGAGGCAAAAGAAGACATCGAATAGGTAAGAATCTAATCACTAGCTCACAACACCGGATACTGCAAAGAACTGACTGCGGTATCCGGTTTTTGTATCCAGGATGATGCACCGGGCGTGAATCTGGTAGGAATCAAGGTCAAGATCCCAGATGGATTTGTAGTTAGGGATGCATGCGGACATCAGGCATACGTTGTATCTCATTGATGAGGGGTGGATTGCCGAGCATAGTTTTGATCTTAACAAGCTGCGTAAGTTCTACGCCAGTTTTCAGTTCGAGAAGGCGGATTATTGGCGAGCCGCCACTCATTTTCCCATTGAGACGAAGGATCATTTCATCAGGGATGGAAAAGGGAAGAAGATTACTTCCTTGGAAGAGCTTGAACAACAACTCCCGGAGAACCCGGAGCCAGGGACATCGTTTATGTTCCCTTTTGAGGACGGTTGGCTTGAATCCCGATACTGGGGGCCTGTTCGAATCCGGGAGGTGAAGTTCGAGTTTGAAAGCAAGACGCAGGAAACCACCATCAATCTTGCGGCCGATGATTTTGTGGCGGCCATCCTCGAGGACGCACTCGGTGGTAAGACCGACTACGTCCCAAGTATTAGCCTTCCAGGATTACGATTCCTGAACCTCAGGTTCCTCTCCCTGATTTTGCTGACGGGCTTCGTCAAACTTGGCTTTCATCGTGGGGTTCCCACGGGTGAGCCGTTTGATGGAGAGGTTGTCGGCCTTGTCGTTAGCCAGGCGCAGGTTGTTCTCGGAGCCGATGAGGGCGTCCTTGATCTTTTGGAGATGGGCAATGGACTTGTCTATCTCGTCGATCGCGGTCTTGAACTTCTCGCTGGCAAGGCGATAGTTGCGGCCGAAGGCGTCTTTGAAAGCCAGGAGCTGGTTTTCAAAGTTGGTGACATCCACGCTCTGGCTGCGGGCAACCGCAAGCTGACGCTGGTAGTCCACCGTCTTCTTGGCGGCATTCACCAGTAAGGTGATGATAGCCTTGAAGAACTGGGGCCGGATGACGTACATCTTCGGGTAGCGGTGGGAGACATCCACGATACCGCTGTTGTACAGATCGCTCTCCGGTTCAAGGAGGGATACCAGAACGGCATACTCGCAACCCTTGGCGGTTCGGTCTGCGTCGAGCTTCTTGAAGAAGTCCTCGTTCTTGTGCTTGGTGGCCGTTTCGTCCATCTCGTTCTTCATCTCGAACATGATGGACACGTACTCCATATCATCTTCGTAGTCACGGAAGATGAAGTCACCCTTGCTGCCAGCGGAGGCATCGTTGTCCTTCTCGAAGTAGGCCTTCGGGAGCAGAACCCTGAGCTCGCTTTCGAAAACGGTGCTGCAGTGGGCCTCGAGGCTTTCGCCAACCATCTTGGTGGACAGGCGGGTCTTGAAGTCCTTGAGACGTGCCACCTCTTCTTCTGCTACGCGCAGGCGGGATGCGGCCTCGGACTTGACCACCTGGAGTTTGCCTTCATACTCATTCTGAAGGCTCTTTTCCCGGAGTGTGGCTTCAGATGCCGCCAGTTTGGCCTGGGAGCGGAGTTCTGCAATCTCTGCGTCCTTTGCCTGGGCAGCTTCTTTTGCCTGCTGGCGTTCCTTCAAGACCGCAATCTCCAGCGCCTGGGCATTCTGGTAGATGGTCGCCTTGAGGGCGGCAATCTCCTTGTCCTTGTCGGCCACAGCTGTACCTACAGCGAGTTTCTGACGGTCGCCCATGGCAGAAATCTGTTCCTTCAGCCGGGCGATCTCACCATCCTTTTCGCTGATGGCCTGGTCTTTTTTGAACAGCTCACTCTGGTGAGCCTTCTCTGCAGAAGCAGCACGTGCCTTCTCTTCCGCTTCCTGCTGGTGATGCAGTTCGGAGATACGGCGGTTAACCTCAGCGTCGAATTCGGCGCCTTTAACTTGACTGACGATGGAAGCGTAGTCGGCTTCGTCCACGGAAAAGACATTTCCGCACTTGGGGCATTTGAGCTCTCTCATGTTTTTTTGGTTTTTTTGGTTTACTAAATCTGTTTGCATAAAACACCGCCAATAGGGTTCTTTTCCTGATGACGGTGCAAAGTTAAAACATTATTGTGCATTGTATCCGCACAATAAAAAACAGAGAGAGATTTTTATATTACTTTCAGGCCGGGCTCCCTGAGGAAAA
>OMVB01000035.1 GCA_900314395.1 uncultured Prevotellaceae bacterium
GCAGCTCAACGCCATGCGCCGCTCCATCGGCATGATCTTCCAGCATTTTAGCCTGCTGGATCGCTCGACCGTGTTTGAAAATGTGGCCTACCCGCTCAAATACAGCGGCATGACCCGCAACGAGATCTGCGACCGGGTGACGGAAATGCTGCGGCTGGTGGATCTGACGGACAAGCGGGACGCCTATCCCAGCCAGCTTTCCGGCGGCCAGAAGCAGCGGGTGGCCATCGCCCGCGCCCTGGCCAATCATCCCCAGGTGCTCCTGTCCGACGAGGCCACCAGCGCCTTGGACCCGGACGCCACCGAAGCCATTCTGGCCCTGCTTCGCTCCCTCAATGAAAGGCTGGGCCTCACGGTGGTCATGATCACCCACGAAATGGCGGTCATCAAGTCCATCTGCCGCCATGTGGCCGTCATGGAAAACGGCCGGGTGGTGGAGGAAGGCGGCGTATATGACGTCTTTGCCCATCCCAGGCAAGACATCACCCGCCATTTCGTGGCCAGCGCGTCGGCGCTGAACCGGGTGGACAAGCTTCTCAAAGAGGATTCTCCGCTGGTGCAGGTGGAAGAAGGCGCGCTGCTGGTCAAGCTGCTCTTCTCCCGGGACAGCGTGGGCGATTCGGTTATCAGCTTTCTTTCCCGGGAATTCGGCGTCAGCATGAACATCGTGCTGGCCAGCGTGGAGGTCATCGAAGGCGCGCCCCTGGGCGGCATGATCGCCGCCATCAAGGGCGACGGGGACAAGGTGGAAGCCGCCCTCAAATGGCTTCACGATCATCATGTGGAAGTGGAGGTGCTGCGCCGTGGATGAACTGCTCAAGCAATGGATACCCAACGTGGTGGCCTATAAATCCCGCTTTTTCACCAGCCTCAGCCAAACCATGCAGATGACCCTGCGCAGCGGGGCCATCGCGCTGGTGGTGGGGCTGGCCCTGGGCGTGCTGCTGACGGTGACCAAAAAGGACGGCATCCGGCCCCAGGCGGTGATCTACCGCGTCGTCGATCTCTTCGTCAACCTGTTCCGTTCCATCCCCTTCATCATTTTGCTGATTTTCCTTATCCCCTTCACCCGCATGCTGGTGGGCACGGCCATCGGCGTCAAGGGCGCGCTGGTGCCGTTGGTGTTTGGCTGCGTACCCTTCTACACCCGCCAGGTGGAGGCGGCGCTGGCCTCGGTGGACGACGGCAAGGTGGAGGCCGCCCGCAGCATGGGCAGCAGCACCCTGGGCATCATCTTCCGGGTGTATCTGCATGAGGCGGTGCCCGATCTGATCCGCGCCACCACCATCACGGCCATCAGCCTCATCGGCCTGACCACCATGGCGGGCGCGGTGGGCGCGGGCGGCATTGGCAGCTTCGCCATCAACTACGGCCAGAATCAGAACCATCAGGACATCGTCAACGTGTGCGTCATCATCCTGCTGCTCTTCGTCTCCCTGCTGCAATTTGCGGGCAATCTGCTGGCCCGCCGCACCACCAACCGCGGCCTGCTGCGCCGGGAAGGGAAGGACAAGGCATGAAAAAGCGCATTTGCGATTATGTGGACAGCCAGGCGGCGCTTTATCGCCAGATCGCCCTGGAAATTCACGCCAAGCCCGAGGTGAGCAACCACGAGTTTTTCGCCTGCGAGCGGCTCAGCAGCCAAATGAAGGCAGAGGGCTTCGTCGTCCGGGTGGACGTGGCCGGTCATCGCACGGGCTTCACCGCCTGCTATCAATCCCCCAAGCCTGGCCCGGTGCTGGTGTTTCTGGCGGAATATGACGCCCTGGCCGGGCTGGGCCACGGCTGCGGCCACAACCTCTTTGGCCCCACCAGCTGCCTGGCCGCCGCGGCGCTGAGGCAAGTCATCGACGAAGTCGGCGGCGAGGTGCGCGTATATGGCACCCCTGGCGAGGAAGGCGGCGAAAACGGCAGCGCCAAAGGCAGCTTTGTGCGGGAAGGCTTCTTCCGGGACGCGGATGCCGCCCTGTGCGTGCATCCCGGCGATCAGGACGTGGCCACCACCCGCTCCCTGGCCTGCGCGCCGGTGGACATCGAATTCTGGGGAAGGCCCGCCCACGCCGCCAGCGCCCCGGAAAAGGGCATCAACGCCCTGGACGCCCTGATCCTCACCTATAACGGCATCAACGCCCTGCGCCAGCATGTGACGGAGGACGTGCGCATCCACGGCATCATCACCAGCGGCGGCCAGGCGCCCAACATCGTGCCGGATTACGCCGCGGGCAAGTTTTTCCTGCGGGCTGCCACCGCCCCGAGCCTGGAGAACGTGTACCAGCGGGTGGAGGCCATCGTGGCGGGCGCGGCGGCCATGACCGGAGCCAAAGGCCGCATGCAGCCCAGCCAGAACCGGGTGGAAAACACCGTGCCCACCCCCGCCTTCGACGCCGTGTACGCACGCAATTTCCAGCTTCTGGGCCGCGATCTGGGCGTCTCCGACACCAAGGTCGGCATCGGCTCCAGCGACGTGGGCAACGTCTCCCAGGTGATCCCCACCATCCAGCCCACCATCTGCATCACCGACGGCCCCACCCCCTGGCACAGCGAGGCCAGCAAAGCCGCCTCCTGCTCCGAAAAGGGCCTGGCCTCCATCGCCCTGGGCGCAAAAGCCTTGGCCATGACCGCCCTGGACCTGATCCTGGACCCCGATCTCCTGCACACAATCCAGGCCGACCACGCCCAGCGCGTCGCCGCCCAGAGCGCGGAATAACCCTTTCTCCCATACAAAAAACAGGCTGATGACCTTTCGATCATCAGTCTGCTTTTTTTGTTTTGTCTCAATCCATCCGCCGCTTCTTGCCATACCGCAGCGCCGTCATCAGGGCCAGGCCCATGACCAGCATCACCGCGTAGGGGGCAACGCGCAGGCTCAC
>OMVB01000090.1 GCA_900314395.1 uncultured Prevotellaceae bacterium
CAGCCGGGGTCGGAGCCGGAGCGGCGGCAGGCTGGTTTTCAAGCTCTACCTCGTAATCTGTACCATTAACATTTACCTTGGCGATCTTGTTCTCAATATCGCCGATGGTAACGTTGTATTCCTTACCGGAAATTTTGAATTTATAAGTTGACATAATATAAGATTTATCTGGGTAACTGTCTGAAGTTCAACTGTTTATTCCTCCATGAAGAGCCCTTTGAGGCCTCTTTGTCAAAGGTGACAATAAAGCTTTCCTGGTCATGGACGGACTGGCTCAGATGCAGGTGCAGTGCCATGGCAATGACCGCGTAGTCAGAGCCGCCACGCTCCATTTCAAGGGCCAGTGCGATAGCCAGGGCCACGCCCTCGTCTTCGGGCGCTTTACCGGCCTTCTTGGCAGGAGCTTTCTCCTTCTTGGGCTGCTTGCTCTTGTCCTTGAAGAGTGAAGTGAACAGGAACCAGAGAATAGCAAGGGAGATGAATACCACAGAAACGGAAACAACCGTAAGGATGAATCCGTGAGGGTCCTTTTCTGCCATAACCTGGGCCTTGGTCTTGCTGTCTATACTGTCGTTGATGATACCGGGAGAAGGCACGCAAGGCTCCTGGGCCGTCGCGTGGCGAATCATCTTGGCATCCACCGGGAACTTGGCCACGGACATCCCGTCCGGGAGGTCTGCCGGTACAACCAGTGAATCAATAATGGTACGGCCGTCATTGCTTACCAGATAGAGCGTACTCCCCTTCTGCACCTTGAAATCTACATAGAAAGTGCCCTGGGAGCCTTTCCCGCTTGCATAAAACAGCATTACCTGGCGGGGCAGGACCTGAGAGCGGCTGTCGCTCTTGGGAATCAGGCTCTTGGTAAGATTGGTTTTGTCATCGGTCAGATAACATCCGCCGATAGTAACCGTACCTTGCGATGTATTGAAAACCTCTATCCAGCCGTTCCTTGCTCCGTATCCGTCTACGATACCGGTACTGTCAGGTACGGCAAGCGCCTCTGAGATTATAAGGTCAGAGACATTCTGCGCCCTCAGTACAAGCCCGGCGGCAAGAAGAGTCAATGTTACAAGTACTCTTTTCATCAGCAAAAGCTTTAAAGAGGAAGGTTGTCGTGCTTCTTGGCCGGAACATTCTGCCTCTTGCCGGCAAGCTGCTCCAGTGCCCGGATAACACGGAATCGGGTGTTACGAGGCTCAATGATATCGTCTATATAACCCTTTTCCGCAGCACGGTAAGGATTGTTGAACAGTTCCTCGTATTCGTCCTTCTTGGCTGCGCGGATGGCCGCTTTCTCCTGGGGATCCTCAACGCTCTTCAAATCCTTTGCATAAAGGATGTTGACGGCACCGTCGGCACCCATAACGGCGATCTGGGCTGAAGGCCATGCGTAGTTGATGTCGCCGCGGAGCTGTTTGCAGCTCATCACGATATGCGCACCGCCGTAAGATTTGCGAAGGGTTACGGTAACCTTGGGCACCGTAGCCTCTCCGTAGGCATAAAGCAGTTTTGCACCGTTGGTGATGATTGCGCCGTACTCCTGCTGGGTTCCGGGAAGGAAGCCGGGAACATCCACCAGTGTAACCAGGGGGATGTTGAAGGCGTCGCAGAAACGTACGAAGCGGCTGGCCTTGCGGGAAGCGTTGATGTCAAGCACACCCGCAAGCATCTGAGGCTGGTTTGCCACAATACCCACACTGCGGCCGTTCATGTGCGCAAAACCTACGATGATATTCTTTGCGAAGCTCTTGTGAACCTCAAAGAACTTGCCGTCATCCACGATTGCACCAATCACCTTGTACATATCGTAAGCCTTGTTGGGATTATCAGGGATAATCTCGTTCAGGCTGTCTTCTACGCGGGAAACAGGGTCATTGGTGGGAACAACTGGAGCTTCCTCCAGGTTGTTCTGGGGGATATAGGAAAGCAGTTCCTTGATAGTGGCAATAGCCTCGTCCTCGTTTGCAGAGGCGAAGTGAGCCACACCGCTCTTGGTGGCATGCACGCTTGCACCGCCAAGGTTCTCCTGGTCTACATCCTCTCCGGTAACGCTCTTTACGACCGCCGGACCGGTAAGGAACATATAAGAAGTATCCTTGACCATGAGGGTGAAGTCTGTCAGGGCCGGGGAATAAACGGCACCGCCGGCGCAAGGGCCGAAGATACCGGAAATCTGAGGAACCACTCCGGATGCCAGGATATTACGCTCGAAGATTTCTCCGAAGCCTGCCAGTGAGTCGATACCTTCCTGGATACGCGCACCGCCGGAATCATTGATGCCGATGCAGGGGGCGCCGTTGCGAACCGCCATGTCCATGACTTTGCAGATCTTCTCCGACATTGTCTTGGAGAGAGAACCGCCGGACA
The DNA here is from genome assembly GCA_900314395.1 of uncultured Prevotellaceae bacterium. Lineage (GTDB taxonomy): Bacteria > Bacteroidota > Bacteroidia > Bacteroidales > UBA932 > Cryptobacteroides. Next base: position 2,371 of record OMVB01000090.1, read on the forward strand.
CGGTAAAATCCTGTGCAAACACATACACGGGCCTTCCTCCGATGGTGCCGCAGCCTGTTACGACTCCGTCTCCGTCAAAGTGCTGCTTCTCCATACCGAAGTTCGTGCAGCGATGCTGAACGAACATGTCGAATTCCTCGAAGCTGCCCTCGTCCAGGAGCTTGGCTATCCTTTCGCGGGCCGTGTATTTGCCTTTCTGGTGCTGCGCCTCTATTCTTTTTTCACCGCCGCCAAGTTTGGCGTTGGCCCGGCGCTCTACCAGTTTCTTTATGTTGTCCTGTTGAATTGACATATCAAATCCGTTTATTCTTCTGCGGGCTTCATTGTGGTGTAGACGTTGGTAACGTCCTCATCGTCCTCAAGCAGGCCGGTGAGCTTGTCAAGGGTGGCACGCTGCTCGGGGGTAACGTCCTTGAGGTCTACGTTAGGGATACGCTCGAAGCCTCCGGAAATGAGCTCATAGCCGTTTTCCTCTATGTACTTCTGGATTGCACCGTATGCGGTGTAGTCTCCGTAGATGCAGATTTCAACGGTAACATTCCCATCCTCGTCCTCAATCTCCTGTTTGAATACTTCTTCTGCACCGAAGTCGATGAGCTCAAGCTCAAGTGCCTCTACGTCAATAGGTTTTGCGGGATCTTCCTTGATGCGGAAAACGCACTTGTGGTCGAACATGAATGCCACGCTGCCGCTGGTACCCAGGGAACCGCCGCACTTGGTGAAGTAAGAACGTACATTGGCAACGGTACGGGTGTTGTTGTCTGTTGCAGACTCTACAAGATATGCAATGCCGTGAGGGCCGTATCCTTCGTAAACAATCTCCTTGAAATCTCCAAGGGTCTTGTCGGTGGCCTTCTTTATAGCGCGCTCAATGTTCTCTTTAGGCATCTGCTCTGAACGGGCCTCTGCCAGAAGGGCGCGCAGACGGGGGTTGCCTGTTACGTCAGGTCCACCGTTCTTTACGGCGATGGTGATTTCTTTTCCGAGTTTGGTGAATACGCGGGCCATGTGACCCCATCTTTTCAACTTTCTTTCCTTGCGGAACTCAAAAGCTCTTCCCATAGTAGTAGTCTGTTTTATTATTTTGCGGACTCGATTCTGCTGATATATTTGTCGATGCTCATACCCTGAACGGTTGCAGGATACTGGTCTTTGATTTCCTTGTAGAAAGCAAGGGCCTTGTCTGACTGGCCAAGGGCCTCTGCCATTTCACCGGCTTTCTGGAGATACTCTGCTGCAAAAGCGTTGTCTGATTTGCGTGCGGCCTTCTCATAAAGCTCAAGAGCCTTCTGGAAGTCCTCAAGGCCTTCGTAAGCCTTTGCCTGTGCGAAGATTGCCCTTGTTGCAAGGATATCGTCACTGCCGTTATACTTCTGAAGATAGTCGATAGCGTTCTGCCAGTTGCCAAGCTGAAGCTCGCAAACACCTGCATAGAAATAAACGGCCTCTCCTGCTGCTGAACCATACTCTGAAACAAGCTGCTCGAAGCCGAGGAAGTTGCCGTCTCCCTTGAGTGCAAGCTCATACTCTCCGTTACGGAATACCTCTTCTGCGGCGAAGGTCTGTGCCTGTGCCTCTTTAATCTTAGGCTGGCGGACGAAGTTATTGTAAGCGAGAATGCCGATGCCAACTAAAAGGATGGCGCAGAGGCAGCCCCAAATGGTTTTTTTGTTGTCGTTGAAGAACTTTTCAACTTTTGATACTCTTTCTTCCACTTTCTCCTGCTGGAGTTTTTCCTGGTTTTTTAATTCTTTGTTTGCCATAATATTTGTTTGTTTTTTATTATTCAATCCGTCCCATACGCGCGTAATGCGCAAAATGGGATGCAAAAATACAAAAAAATATAATATGGTGCAATTTGATTAGGCGATTAGTTCGTTTTAAGAAGAATATTTGATAAATTTGCAAGGACAAAAAACGGTTTAGCTGTGCAGTATTTGAGCAAAATAATCGTCAACGACTTCAGGAACATCGCCCTGGCAGAGCTGGAATTCTCTCCCAACGTCAACTGCATATCAGGCAACAACGGGGAGGGAAAGACCAATCTGCTGGATGCCGTATACTACCTTTCAATGACCAAAAGCGCCTTTTCCTCATCAGAAAAGCATAACTTCAGGTTCGGTACGGAAACATTCTCTTTGTCAGGAACTTACGTAATGAATGACGGAATGGTTTCACGCTTCGCCGCAAAGGTGGATTCAGGCGGAGAAAAGAAGTTCCGCCGGGACGACAAAACCTATGGCAGGATATCGGAACACATCGGCGTCCTGCCAGTCGTGATGGTATCTCCAGCAGACACCCAGCTTGTCAGCGAATCAGGAGAAGAAAGACGCCGTTTCTCCAACGCCGTACTGTCCCAGGTAGACGTTGCCTACCTGGCGGACATCCAGCAGTACAACCGCCTGCTGGTCCAGAGAAACCGCCTGCTCAAGGAGCAGTCCCCGGACCTGGGTCTGCTGTCCGTACTGTCAGAGAGGATGTCCCTTTACGCCAACGCCGTCTACCTCCGGCGCCAAAAGTTTGCAGAAGGCTTAAGACCCTTGCTTTCAAAGTATTACGAGCTTATTTCCGGGGGCAAGGAAGAGGTTGGCCTCACCTACGTTTCAGACCTTGACAAGGCTCCCCTTGCAGACATACTTGAAAGCCACCGCGAGCGGGACCTTGCAGTAGGCTACACCACCGCCGGCATCCAGCGGGACGACTTCCTGTTCACCCTTGGCGGCTACCCTATCCGCGCCTGCGGTTCGCAGGGCCAGCAGAAATCCTTCCTTGTAGCGCTTAAGTTCGCCCAGTACGAGCTGATGCGCCAGGAATACGGATTCGCCCCCATACTGCTTCTGGACGATGTTTTTGACAAGCTTGACCCCGGACGCATAGCCAACCTCCTGGGCCTTGTGGCAGGCAACGACTTCGGTCAGATTTTCATAACCGACAGCAACAAGGTGCGCATGCAGTCGATAGTGGACAGGATAACAGAGGACAGGACATACTACGAGGCCGTAGGCGGCCGGTTTGAAAGAGCGGAGGCATAGCTATGGCAGAAAAGGGGCCCACCAGGTTGGCAAGGAAAGAAGCGGTCGGGATGGACCAGCTTATAGAAGAGTACATCCGGGAGATGAAACTCTCTGCCGGCCTTGGACGCTTAAGGGTTTTCGCCGCCTGGGACCAGGTTAGCGGAGCAGCTTCCTGCACATTGGCCAAATATTTGAAAAACAATATTTTATATTGCAACATTTCATCTTCCGCTTTGCGTCAGCAATTATACTACCGGAAGGCAGAAATTTTGCATGGAATGAACGAACTTTTGAAGGAGGACAACATCTCCGTGAAAGACATTGTACTGAAGTGATGAAGAGCAAGATTATTATCGATTCCGCCATCCCCTTCATAGAGGGTCTATTTGAGCCCTACGCCGATGTCCTGTATCTGCCATCGGACAGGATAACAAGGGATGTCGTCGCCGATGCAGACGTGCTTGTCACCCGCACCCGCACAAAATGCAATAAAGAACTGCTGGAAGGCTCATCGGTAAAGATGATAGCCTCCGCCACCATCGGAACGGACCATATTGACGTACCGTGGTGCGACAAAAAAGGGATAATCGTCCGCAATGCACCAGGCTGCAATGCAGGAGGCGTGATGGAATACGTATTCTGCGCCCTGTACGGCGTAGCGTCAAGGAGAAGGATCAACCTCAGCGGCAAGACCATCGGCGTAATAGGTGTAGGAAACGTAGGTAAAAGGGTTGTAGGAATGTCCCGCGCACTGGGCTTCAAAACCCTGCTTTGCGACCCTCCAAGGGCCGCCGAGGAAGGAGACTTCGACTTCACTCCCCTGGACGAGCTTCTGGAAAAATCGGACATTATAACAATGCATGTCCCGCTGGACAAAACAACCCGGAACATGGTGGACAAAAAGTTCTTCAAAAAGATTAAGAAAGGCGCCATCTTCATCAACGCCTCCAGAGGCGAAGTAGTTGACGAGCAGGCACTTATAGAAGCAATCCCCAACCTTGGACCGGTCATCATAGATACCTGGCAGCATGAGCCGGACATCAACAAGGAACTGATGGAGATGGTGGACATCGCAACGCCCCACATAGCGGGTTATTCTTATCAGGGAAAGATGAATGCAACCGCCGCCGTAGTGCGCGCAGTGGCCAGGTTCCTGAAGATTTACGCGCTGTACGAGTTCTTCCCCGCCGACGACCGCCCGGAGAGCACCGCCGTCAAATTGGAACTCGCCGGCCTCAGCCAGGGAGAAATAGCCTCGGTTTTGTCATATAATTATCCTATATTTACGGACGATTTCCTCTTCCGCCTGGAACCGGACAATTTTGAGAAGTTCCGCGAAGAGTACAACTACCGCAGGGAAATATACGTAGACTATAAATAACAGTTAAAACACGATAACATGCTAACACAGAAGGATTTACAGCAAATAGAACGCTTCAGGAAGGGCTTCCCCTGGATGAAGATCGTCGGCGCAGCCACCCCGGAAAGAGGAATCACCGTCCTCTCAAAGAAAGAGGAAGATGAAGCCATAGCCTATGCAGATTCCGCCAAAGTCGCAGGCAAATGCAAGTTTGTCCCGGCCTCCGGCGCAGCCTCCCGTATGTTCAAGGACATTTTCTCCGGTCTGGATAAATTGGAAAAAGGAGAATCGCTCCCTGCCGATGCCCCTGTGTACAAACTTGCGGCAAACATAGAGAAATTCGCCTTCTACGATGAAAAGGTATTTGGTAAACCTGCCGATGGTGACGGTTACGCCCGCAAGGTGGCGGCAGCGCTGCTTCTTGACGAAGGTCTTGGCTACGGCGCCAAGCCTAAGGGAGTACTTGACTTCCACCGTTACCCGGAAGAAGTCCGCACCTCCTTTGCAGAGCATCTTGTAGAGGCCCAGGACTATATGCGCAACGATGACGGCTCCGTAACTCTCTGTGTTACAATATCTCCGGAGCACAGGCCGCTCTTTGAGGCTGCCTTTGCAAAGGTAAAGGACGAATATGAAAAGAGGTACGGAGTACGCTACGACGTAGAGTTCACATACCAGGACAAGGCTACCGACACCATCGCCGTGGATATGGACAACAAGCCGTTCCTTACTAACGACGGAAAAATTCTTTATCGTCCTGCCGGCCACGGAGCCCTCATTTATAATCTGGGCAAAGTAAAATCGGAACTGGTATCAATAAAGAACATCGACAACGTATCCAAGGAGCGCATGCTGCCGCTTACCGCAAGATACAAGAAGATTCTTATGGGAAAGGCTCTCCAGCTCAGGGATACCATTTTCGGGATGCTCAGGGAGTTCGACGCTGTCAGCAACCCCCTCTCCCCGGAAGCCCGCGCGCTCTGCGACCGCGTAGAGGCCTTCCTTGACAGGGAACTTTGCATCCAGCTGCCGCTTTGCACCAATCCCATGGAAAGGTTCAACCTTATCCGCAGCAAACTGGACCGTCCCATCCGCGTATGCGGCATGGTAAAGAACGAGGGCGAGCCCGGCGGAGGCCCCTTCGTAATTGCCGGGAAGGATGGCTCCACCAACCTGCAAATACTTGAGAGTGTGCAGATTAACAAGGAAGACCCCCAGTACAGCTTCATTATGTCACAGGTTACCCACTTCAACCCCGTAGACCTTGTATGCTGCCTTAACCGCTACAACGGAGAGAAGTTCGACCTTTTGAAGTACGTAGACGAGGATGCAGGCTTCATAAGCTCAAAGAGCTTCCAGGGCCGCGAGCTCAAGGCTCTTGAGCTGCCGGGCCTCTGGAACGGCGCCATGAGCGACTGGAACACCATCTTCGTAGAGGTACCCCTGGAGACTTTCAATCCCGTAAAGGTGGTTCTGGATTTGCTTCGTCCGGCACACCAGTAAGCCTTAGGAAGACCGGCTTTTCCTCCATTGATTGGGCGTGCAACCTGTTGCACGCCTGAATTGTCTGTGAAAGTTTGAAAGGTCGTCAAAACCCAGTTCATGGGCAATGCTAAGGACGGTCCTGTCCGGCTCGCTGAGCATCTTTTCACAAGCTTCCTCCATGCGGACATCCATCCGCCACTGCCGGAAACAGGTATTAAGCTCATTCTTGAAATAAAGCCTCAGATACCGCTCAGGGATAGACACTTTCTCTGACAGTTCCTGCAAACTGAAGTCCCGCTTCCTGAAACTGCGTGTCCTGACGCACTGTTCCAGTTTTTGGGCAATCTCTTCCGGGGGCATAAAGAAACGCCGGCTGTTACGGCCGTCCGCCGGAATGACATCTGACCGGATAAAACCTAAAGAAAGAAGAAGGAGGTTGTCCGGAAGACCGGAACCCAACATGAATTTTACCATAACACACAAATCTTTAACTATACTTACAAAAATAGCAAATTTTAACTAAATTTGCCAAAATTTTGCGATGAGAGATTTATCTGCTTACAAAAATGCATTCTGCACACTGGAAACTCCGTTCTATTTTTACGACACGGAGTTGCTTTCGCGTACCATAGAGGAGGTCCTCAGAGCCTCCGGAAAGTACGGGATTGACGTGCATTATGCAGTTAAGGCTAATGTGGAAGAGCGCCTCCTGCGGATGATTTCATCTGCGGGCCTTGGCGCCGATGCTGTCAGCGGAAACGAGGTTTCCAGGGCCGTGGAATGCGGTTTTCCAAAGAACAAAGTAGTATTTGCCGGAGTCGGCAAAACAGACAGGGAAATCCGCGCCGCCCTTGGAATCGAAGCCTTCAACGTTGAGTCGCTTCAGGAGCTTGAGGTTATCGATTCGATAGCCGCTGCCGCTGGCATTACCGCCGATGTCTCATTGCGCATCAACCCGGGTGTGGACGCCCATACGCATAAGTTCATCACCACCGGCCTTGAGGCCAACAAGTTCGGACTTGTCCCGGAGGAATTCCAGCCCGCAGCCGACGCCTTCAAGCGTTTGCGGAACGTAAGGTTCACCGGCCTGCACTTTCATGTAGGCTCGCAAATAACTGATATTCAGGAGGTTTTCAGCCAGGAATGCGCACGGGCCAACGAAATCGCCGGCTTCTTCGAGTCCCAGGGACTGGAGATTGAGCATATTGACCTGGGAGGCGGACTTGGTGTGGATTACCTTACCCCGGATCGCAATCCCGTACCAGACTTCGAGCTCTGGTTCAGGACAATCGCACAGAATATGCCCCGCCGCCCCGGGATGCGGCTTCTGGCAGAGCCGGGCCGCTCCATCGTAGCCCAGTGCGGCAGCCTTGTCACCAAGGTGCTATATGTAAAGGAGCGCAAGGCGAAAACCTTCGTGGTGGTAGATGCCGGAATGAACAATCTCGTGCGTCCGGCGCTGTACGGCGCATACCACAGGATAGACCACCTGGCCGGAAGTGCACCCGCCCGAAAATACGACATCGTAGGCCCCGTATGCGAGTCCAGCGATGTCTGGGGCACCGACCGTGAGCTGCCCGCCTGCACCCGCGGAGACCTTCTGGCCATCCGCAGCGCCGGCGCCTACGGCAGCGTCATGAGCAGTACATACAACCTAAGAGACAAGGCCCCCGCCTTCTTCTCTGAAGACTTTTTAGATATTTAGACAAAAAACAGTCTGTCCAAAGACCAAATAATATTGGTCCATGGCCTTTGAACAGACTGTTTTTTTACAGCTTAATTAAAGAATAAGAACTATGTTTGAGAATCTAAGCGACAGACTGGAAAGGTCATTCAAGATACTGAAAGGTGAAGGCAAAATCACCGAAATCAACATCTCTGAAACCGTCAAAGACATCCGCCGCGCCCTACTTGACGCCGACGTAAGCTACCACGTAGCCAAAGACTTCTGCGACCGCGTAAAAGCCAAGGCAATCGGTGAAAACGTAATCACCGCCGTCAAGCCGCAGCAGCTCATGGTCAAAATCGTCCGTGACGAGCTGGCAGAGTTCATGGGCAGTTCCTCCTACGACATCAACCTTAAAGGAAGCCCCGCAGTAGTACTGGTAGCCGGTCTTAACGGTTCCGGTAAAACCACCTTCTCCGGCAAACTTGCCCTTCACGTAAAGAGCAAAAAAGGAATGAAGGTGCTCCTTGCCGCCTGCGATACCTTCCGTCCCGCCGCCATCGAACAGTTGAAGGTCCTGGGAGAACAGGTACAGGTTCCCGTTTACACAGAAGAAGGCGTCAAGGATCCCATCGGCATCGCCAAGAATGCAGTGAAATATGCAAAGGACAACGGCTTCTCCGTTGTTATCGTGGATACCGCCGGCCGCCTTGCAGTGGACGAGGAACTGATGAATGAGATATCGGCCCTTCACAAGGCCCTGGATCCGCAGGAAACACTGTTCGTAGTAGACGCGATGACCGGCCAGGATGCAGTAGAGACCGCAAAAGCCTTCAATGACAGGCTGGATTTTGACGGAGTTGTCCTTACCAAGATGGACGGTGACACCCGCGGCGGTGCTGCTCTCTCAATCAAGGCCGTTGTAGGCAAACCTATCAAGTTCGTTTCTTCAGGAGAGAAGATGGAGGCGCTGGATATCTTCCACCCGGACCGCGTCGCAGACCGAATCCTGGGCATGGGAGATGTCGTTACCCTGGTAGAGAAAGCTCAGGAACAGTTCGACGAAAAGCAGGCGCGTGAGCTGAAGAAAAAGCTTGCCAAGGATAAATTCACGTTCATGGACTTTTACGAGCAGATACAGCAGGTCAAGAAAATGGGTAACATCAAGGATCTTGCGTCCATGATTCCCGGTGTCGGCAAGGCTATCAAGGATGTTGACATCGACAACGATTCTTTCAAAGGTGTAGAGGCTATTATTATGTCGATGACGCCTTATGAGCGTGAGCATCCGGAGGTTATAAACGGCAGCAGGCGCAAGCGTATTGCCGATGGTTCCGGTACTTCCATCCCGGAGGTCAACCGGCTGCTGAAGCAGTTTGAGGGGACTCGCAAGATGATGAAGACGGCGATGACCGGCAATCTGATGCAGCGCATGAAAGGATTCCGCCACTAAACAAAACGCTATATGAAAACTCTCAGGTTTATCAGCATTCTTGCAGCGGTTGCACTTCTGGCTGCCATTCAACCCGCCAGAGCCGACGAAGGCATGTGGCTCCCTGCTCTTATATCCCAGCGGATAGGCGACATGCAAGCCAAAGGCTTCAAACTCACCGCGGAAGACATCTACAGCGTTAACCAGGCCTCACTTAAAGACGCCGTCGTACTCTTCGGCCGCGGCTGCACTGGGGAACTGGTTTCGGGTGACGGACTTATTTTTACAAACCACCACTGCGGATACGGCTACATCCAGAAGCACAGCAGCGTAGAGCACGACTACCTGAAGGATGGTTTCTGGGCCCTGAGCCGCGCAGAGGAACTTCCCAATCCCGGCCTTACAGTAAGTTTCCTTGAGTATATGCAAGATGTTACAGCACAGGTACTTGAGGGTTACAGCGAGGGCATGTCAGAGGAGCAGAGGGCGCAGATTGTCCGCCAGAATTCCAAGAAGCTCATTGACGCTGCGGTGGCGCCCGGGAAGGGCCTTACCGCCAGTGTGGAGGCGCTTTTCTACGGAAACCAGTACTTCCTCTTCGTGTTCCGCGTGTACAGTGACGTCCGCCTTGTAGGCGCACCCCCGTCCAGCATCGGCAAATTTGGCGGAGAGACAGACAACTGGATGTGGCCGCGCCATACCGGAGATTTCTCTATCTTCCGCATTTACGCCGATGCCAACAATGCCCCGGCCGCTTATTCACCGGACAACAAGCCCTATCAGCCCAAGAAATTCTTCAAAGTTTCACGCGCAGGGGTCAAAGAAGGTGATTTCACCTTTGTGTACGGCTGCCCGGGCAGCACCCGCGAATACATTTATTCAGAAGACGTCCGCTACACTGCAGAAGTATCTGACCCTCATAAGATTGCGCTCAGGACCACCCGCCTGGAAAAGATGAAGAAGTATATGAGCCAGAGCCAGGCCGTACGTATCCAGTACTCCGCAAAATACGCTTCCGTTGCAAATGCCTGGAAAAAATGGCAGGGAGAGGCAAAGGGCATAAACAAGATGAAGACTGTTGCCACCAAGAAGGCATACGAGGCCCGCTTCAGGCAGTGGGCTTCCGGCACCCGCTACGAAGGTTTGCTTGACAGGATAGAGGCTCTTATTGCACAGCGCAACCCCTATTACTTCGCTTACGAGTATTATAACGAGACCGTACGCACAATAGAGCTTGTCCAGATGGCGTCTGCATTCAAGGCCGCTTTCCCCAGCCTGGATGTTATAAAGAGCCGTGCAGAAGACTTTTTCAAAGACTACTACCGCCCTATAGACGAGGAAATCTTCACCGCCATGATGACTGCCTTCGGCGCCAATATCGACCAGAGCCTCCAGCCGCAGTTCTACAAAGACCAGATTGCCAAGTACGGCTCCGTAGAAGCCTGGAAAGACGCCGTTTTCGCTGGCAGCGTTTTCACCAGCAAGGAGAAGATTCTTGCCCTTAAGGCAGAAGACCTTGAGACTCTTAAGACAGATCCGGCGTGGGAGATCAGCGAGGCCTTCCGCAACTGGTACAATGAGACAGTTTTCCCGGTGCTATCTTCTACGAACAGGGCCATCAGCCTGGCTTACCGCGATTATATGCAGGGCCAGATGGATTTTGAGAAGGATAAGGACTTCTACCCCGATGCCAACCTGACGCTTCGCGTGGCCTATGGATACGTTGCAGGCTACTCCCCTGCCGACGGCATTGATTACCGCCCTGTATCAACCCTTAAGGGTATTATTGAGAAGGACAATCCGGATATCTTCGATTACAACATTCCGCAGGTGCTCCGCGACATTTACGCCCAGGGCGGCCACGAGGCCCAGCCCGTCTGCTTCCTTGCCACCAACCACACTACAGGCGGCAATTCCGGAAGCCCTGTTCTAAATGCCGACGGCAACCTGATTGGTATCAACTTCGACCGCGTTTGGGAGGGCACGATGAGCGATATCGCCTTTGACCCTGAGTTCTGCCGAAACATTTCCCTTGACGTGCGCTACCTTCTCTTTATCGTAGACAAGGTTGGCCACGCCTCCTACCTCTTCGACGAAATGGTCTTCGCAGACTAAAAAAAGCGGCTTCGGCCGCTTTTTTTATTGCCTGCAGAGGAAGCAGTGAATAGTGTTTTTCATTAGCATGGCGATGGTCATGGGGCCTACGCCGCCGGGAACGGGAGTTATCCAGCCGGCAACAGGCTCTGCGGATGCGAAGTCTACGTCGCCACAGAGTTTACCCTCTGCGTTGCGGTTCATTCCAACGTCGATAACCACGGCGCCGGGCTTAATCATTGAGCCGTCCACCAGGCCTGCCTTGCCAACTGCAAGGATAAGGACATCGGCCGTGCGGCAAACTGCACCAAGGTCTGCTGTGCGTGAGTGGGCGATGGTAACGGTTGCGTGACGGTCCAGGAGCAATTTTGCAACGGGCTTGCCGACGATGTTGCTGCGGCCGACCACAACTGCGTTTTTGCCTTTGAGTTCATAGCCGATGCTGTCTATCAGTCGCATGATTCCGGCTGGTGTGCAGGGTACGATGCAGTCTTTTCCAAGCCATAGGCCTGCAACGTTTCCAGGATGGAAACCGTCTACATCCTTCTCACGGGATATAGTGTCAATGACTTTTTCTTCGTCGATGTGTTTGGGAAGCGGCAGCTGTACCAGAATTCCGTCGACAAGAGGGTCATTGTTAAGGTCTACAATCTGCTTCAGAAGGGCTTCCTCAGAGATGTCTGCAGGGAGTTCGATGAGTTTGGACTCCATTCCGGTGTAAGCGGCGGCTTTCACTTTATTACGGACATAGACCTGGCTGGCGGGGTTTTCTCCGACGATGATTACAACCAGGCAGGGTTTACGGCCGTATTTTGCTTCCAGCTCAGGAACCTGGGCTTTGACCTCGTCTTTTACTACAACGCTAAGTGCTTTTCCATCAATTATTTGTCCCATATTTCTTAAAATTATTCAAATGCAACATGTGCTATATCGTTTCTGTAAAATAGGTTGTCGCAGTCGATTTTGGCGATTTCGCGGTAAACCTGATCGCGGGCTGTTGCTAAATCCGTACCACGGGCCACGACCATCAGCACTCGGCCTCCACTAGTAACAATGGAGCCATTGCACCATTCGCTCCGATTATAAGGGTCCATGTCGCTCAGGTGCAATGGACTCCCTTGTTTAATGGATGTACCCATATGGTAGACTTGGCAGTTGATGCTGTCAAGGCCACGGATTTCAAAACCTTTTTTGTATGAACCGGGATAGCCGTTTGATGCCAGTACAACACCCAAAGTAACATCTGAAGACCACTTGGGAGTTTTAATGGCAGAACCTGTGGCGATACCATAGAAGATGTCAAAGATATCACTCTCCAGAAGCGGCAGGACAACCTCTGTCTCAGGGTCTCCGAAGCGGGCGTTGAACTCAATAACCTTGATGCCGTCCGGAGTCTTCATAAGACCGCCGTAAAGCACGCCGGAAAGCGGCAGACCCTCTGAGACCATTGCCGATGCCGCTTTTTTCATGATATTCTCCAGGGCAAACACCTTGTCCTCTTCTGTAATGAACGGCAGGCCGGTATAGGCGCCCATACCGCCGGTATTCGGGCCCTTGTCGCCATCGAAGGCGCGCTTGTGGTCTTGCGAGAGCGGCATCGGGTAAACATCGGCTCCGTTAACAAAGCAAAGGAATGAGAATTCAGGTCCCTGCAGGAAGTCTTCCACCACTACCCTGCCCAGTCCAAAAGACTTGTCCAGCAGCATGCTGCGAAGCGCAGAATCGGCCTCTTTCAGGTTTGCTGCAATGACAACACCTTTGCCGGCGGCAAGGCCGTCGTACTTGAGAACGGCCGGGAACGGACGTCCGGAGACGTAGGCCAGGGCCTCCTCGTAATCAGAAAAAGCCTTGTAGGATGCCGTAGGAATGCCGTATTTAGCCATAAGCTTCTTGGCAAATTCCTTGGAACTCTCAATAGCCGTAGCCGCAGCCGTATGGCCGAAGATAGCCAGGCCGTGCGCACGGAAGGCATCCACGATACCAGCCGACAGCGCAGCCTCCGGGCCAACCACCGTGAGATCTACCTTGTGGGAATAAGCGAACTCCAGCAGGCCGTTAACATCAGTATCCTTCAGAGGCACATTGAAAGCCTGCTCACCAATTCCGGCATTCCCCGGCGCGCAATAAATCTTGCTCACCTGCGAAGACCTGCTGAGCGCATCCACAATCGCATGCTCCCGGCCGCCACCACCAATCACAAGTACTGTTTTGCCCATCTTTTAATGTTTGAAGTGACGTACACCGGTGAACAACATTGTAATACCAAGCTCGTTGGCCTTCTTGATGGCATCCTCGTCGCGGATGCTGCCGCCAGGCTGAACGATGGTGGTAACGCCGTACTGTGCAGCAAGGGCTACAGTATCGTCAAACGGCAGGAAACCGTCGGAAGCCAGAACCAAATCAGAAGTAAACCCCGCATTCTTTGCCTCCTCAAGGGCGATAAGAGCCGAACCAACGCGGTTGGTCTGCCCGGCACCAATGCCGATGGTATGATTGTCGCGGACAACAGCTATCGCATTGGATTTCACGTGCTTGACAATCTTCCAGCCAAAGTTGGCATCGGCAAGCTGGGCAGCCGTAGGCTTAACCACGGTAACACACATACCGGGAACAACCTCCTCTACCTGAGTATCAAGCTGCTGTGCAAGCAGGCCGCCGTTCACGCTGATATACTGGGAGATAGGCGCAGAAGAAGGAGTCATATCCACCTGCATGACGCGAAGATTCTTCTTGGTGGCAAGAATCTCCAAAGCCTCCGGAGTATAAGAAGGCGCAATCACAATCTCCAGGAAAATAGGCTTCATGCCACGGGCGACATCGGCGGTAAGCTCACGGTTAACACCAACAATTCCACCGTAAATACTAACCTTGTCGGCCTCGTAAGCAGCCTGCCAGGCCTCCTCTATAGTCTTGCCAACAGCCGCGCCGCAAGGATTCATATGCTTAAGCGCAACGCAGAAAGGCTCCTTGAAGTCACGGAGCACGTTAAGAGCCGCATTGGCATCCTGTATATTATTGTAAGACAGTTCTTTACCCTGAATCTGCTTAGCAAAGGCAAGCGAATAAGAAGCAGGCTCCCGGGCAGCATAGAACTTGGCGCTCTGGTGGGGATTCTCTCCATAGCGAAGTCCCTGCTTAATGTCATACTCAAGGAACAACTTCTCCGGAAGACCGGCCTGTGCACGCATATAAGTAGCAATGCAAGCGTCGTACTCTGCCGTATGCGTATAAGCCTTTGCAGAGAGCTTGAGACGGGTTTCGTCAGAAGTAGAACCGTTTGCGCGAAGCTCTTCCAGGACAGTTCCATAATCGGCCGGATCGCAGACAATTGTCACATCCTTCCAGTTCTTGGCCGCACTGCGAACCATAGAAGGCCCGCCGATATCGATATTCTCAATAGCATCTTCCAGCGTCACACCCTCCTTGGCGATGGTCTGACGGAAAGGATAGAGGTTTACGCACACCAGCTCGATAGTCTGGATGCCGTTCTCCTTGAGGGTTTCCATGTGGGCGGGAACGTCCCTGCGGGCAAGAATACCGCCGTGCACCTTGGGATGAAGGGTCTTTACGCGGCCGTCGCAAATCTCCGGGAAGCCGGTTACTTCACTAATGCCGATGGTTTTAACTCCCTTGCTCTCAAGCAGTTTCTGGGTTCCACCTGTAGCAATGATTTCCCATCCGAGGTCTACGAGTCCCTGAACAAACTCAACAAGACCCGTTTTGTCACTTACACTGAATAAAGCTCTCATTATTTTATAAGTTTTTTAATTGTTTCTATATAAAGCCGATGCTCGATTTTCTGTCCGATCCGATGCACCTCTGCCGGGTCGCTGCCTTCGTAGGGGAAGGCTTCCTGAGCGATGATCCTGCCCCCATCCAGTTCAGAATTCACCCAATGGATGGTAATTCCATATACCTTGACGCCATAAGCGACTGCATCTTCTACTGCATGAGCGCCTTTGAACGATGGCAGTAGTGACGGATGAATATTGATTATTTTGCCTTCATATGAGCCCAGAAGGACATCGCCTACTATCCTCATGTACCCGGCAAGGCAAACCAAGTCAATCCTCTCTGTATCAAGAACTTGGACTATCTCTTTTTCATACTCTGCCTTTGAAGCATACTCCTTTGGATTAAACACGAAAGTCTTAACCCCGTACCGCTCCGCCTTCTCAATCACGGCAGCCCCCGGCCTGTCGCAAACCATTACAGCCACCCTCGCCTTCAATACACCATCCGCACACGCCTTCGCTATCGCCTCAAAGTTCGTCCCCGTCCCACTCGCAAATACCGCTAACTGTTTCATTTTAGAATTATGTTAACACCTTCTGTATCAGTTACTTTGCCAATAACGGAAGCCCTTTCTCCAGCGGCCTCAAGGATAGAAATAACCTTGGAAGCATCGGCAGCATCAACAACCGCAATCATTCCAATACCCATATTGAAAATATTGAACATCTCACGGTGCGGCACATTACCCCACTTCTCCAGCATCCTGAAAACAGGCAGAATCTCCCAGGAGCCCTCTGTAATCTCAAGGCCCTGGCCAGGCTGCAGGACACGCGGAATATTCTCGTCAAAACCGCCGCCGGTAATATGGCAGATACCGTGAACATCGCACTCACGAATCACAGAAAGCATCTGCTTTACGTAGATCTTAGTAGGAGTCAGGAGCACCTCTCCAAGAGTGCGCCCGCCAAACTCCGGGATAACATCGGAATATGAAAGGCCCGCATCGGCAACAATCTTACGCACAAGGCTGAAGCCATTGGAATGCACTCCGCTGGAAGCCACGCCAACCAGGACATCGCCAATCTTAACTTTGCTTCCGTCAATCAGTTTAGACTTCTCAACTACACCGGTAGTGTAACCCGCAATATCATATTCGCCATCGGCGTACATACCCGGCATCTCAGCGGTCTCGCCGCCAACAAGGGCACATCCGGCCTGGCGGCAGCCCTCTGCAACACCTGCCACGATAGCCTCCACCTTGGCAGGAACATTGTGTCCAAGAGCTACATAATCCAGAAAAATCAGAGGCTCAGCGCCCTGCGCAAGAACATCGTTCACACACATCGCAACCGCATCAATGCCGATGGTATCATGTTTATCCATCGCAAAAGCAATCTTAAGCTTGGTGCCCACACCGTCGGTACCGCTCACCAGGACCGGTTCCCTGACACCCAGGGCCGAAAGGTCGAACATACCTCCAAATGAGCCGATGTTTCCCATGCTGCCAAGCCTTGAAGTGGATGCAACATGCTGCTTGATTCTGCGTACAACCTCGTAACCTGCCTCCAGGTTAACGCCTGCATTTTCGTAAGTCTTAGCCATATAGTTTAGTCGTTATTTTCAATTTCACTTTCATAAAGTAGGGTGGGATACTCGCCCGTGAAACAGGCCTGGCAGGGATCAGCGCAGCCAAAGCAGGAATCGCGGGTAGATTCAGGGCTAAGATAGCCCAGCGAATCCGCTCCGATGGCGGCGCAGGCTTCCTCCAGCGTTCGGTTGCTGCACAGGAGTTCCTCCGGGGTGGAAGTATCCACGCCGTAATGGCAGGTGTACTTCATCATAGGGCTGGCGATTCTCACATGAACCTCCGTTGCACCGGCCTCGCGGAGCAGCTTCACAATCTTGAGGGAAGTGGTTCCGCGGACGATGGAATCATCCACCAGCACTATCCTTTTGCCGTTAACGATGCTGCGGACAGGAGAAAGTTTCATCTTTACTCCAAGTTCCCTCATAGACTGTACCGGCTGGATGAAGGTACGGCCAACATATTTGTGCTTGACGAGTCCCATCTCATAAGGGATGCCGCTCTCTGCGCTGTAACCCATGGCGGCGCTAAGGCTGCTCTCCGGCACACCTACAACGATATCGGCCTCTACAGGGCACTCACGGTAAAGACGGCGGCCGGCCTCCATACGGTAGGCGTGAACGTTGCAGCCGTCAATGTCGCTGTCCGGGCGGGCGAAGTAAATGTACTCCATCGCGCACATGCGATGACGGTTGAAACGGGAATACAGCGTACCACGGATGCCTTTTTCATCCATGCAGACAATTTCCCCCGGCTTGACGTCGCGGACGAACGAGGCGCCCATGATTTCAAACGCGCAGGACTCGCTGCTCACTACATATCCGTCTCCGAGTTTTCCGATGCAGAGGGGCTTGATGCCGTATTTGTCCCTGCATGCGTAAATGCGGTTCTTGGTCATGATGATGAAGGTAAATCCGCCTTCCATCATGTTCAGTGCCTTGACCATCATCTGGATTCGGTCTACCTTGCCCGTTTTCTTGATAAGGTGCGCAAGAAGCTCGCTGTCGGTATCGGTCTGGAAAATGATACCGTTCTTTTCCAGGAATTCCGCAATCTGGCGGGAGTTTATCACGTTGCCCTCCCCGGCAATGGCGAAGTCTCCGGAATAATGGCGGAAAAACAGCGGGTCAACGTTGTCCAGACCCGATTTTGACACATTTGAATACTTTACGGAGCCGATTCCAAGGCTGCCCTTTAGCTTGCCCACCTGGCCGTTGGTGAAGATTTCGTTCAGCAGGCCCAGGCCGCGGTAACGGTAGGCCTCCCCCTTTTCATCGAAGGTGGCGATTCCGCCGCCTTCCTGGCCACGGTGCTGGAGGTTGTGCAGGCCGTAGTAAATGTACGTGGACGCGTCTTTTACGCCGTAAACACCAAGAAGTCCCATATTACTTTTCTTCCAATTGTTTCAGTCTTTCATAAACAGTCCTGTAAGAGGCCACAACGTCGCTAAGGTCGTAGCGGAAGCGGTCTTTGTCAAGTTTCTCCCCTGTTGCTTCATCCCACATGCGGCAGGTGTCGGGGCTGATCTCGTCGGAGATGATAATGGCTCCGTTATCCGATGCGCGCCCGAACTCCAGTTTCATGTCTATGAGCTCGATTCCGGCTTTGTGAAGCAGCGAAGTGAGTATTTTATTGGCTTTGAGAGCCTGTTTGTGCATGTATTTTAGCTCGTCGTAGCTGGCCAGGCCAAGTGCGGCGGCATGGTCTTCGTTGATGAAGGGATCGTCCAGATCATCGTTGTTATAGCGGAGCTCGACGATGGTATTATTGCCGCGGAAGCCTTCTTCTACGCCGATCCTCTGCGCCAGCGAACCGGCCAACCTGTTGTGGACGATTATCTCCAGGGGGATGATTTCTATCTTGCGGCAGAGCTGCTCACGGTCGCCGGTTACCTCTACGAAGTGGGTCTCCACTCCGTTTTTATTGAGGTTGTCCAGCAGGATTGCCGATATCTGGTTGTCGAGCGTGCCTTTTCCTACGAAGCGGGCCCGCTTGATGTTGTTGTAAGCGACGGTCACATCCTTGTAGCGGAAGATGACCTTATCGGGGTCGTCGGTGGCGAATACTTGTTTTTCGTTTCCGTCGAATATTATTTCTCCCTTAATCATTTTTATACTTTTTTAAAATATTTTACGGCATTGTCAAAAATAGATTGCTGACGGTTGCCGGAAATGTTTTTGAAAAGATTGGGCTCGAAGCGCTCACTGTGTCCCATTTTGCCAAGAATGTGACCGTCGGGGCTTAGGATACCCTCTATATCGTAGTGGGAACCGTTAGGGTTGTCGGTGTAGCGGAAGGCAACCTGACCGTTCGCAAAGAGCTCGCGGGCCAGGGCTTCACTTACAACAAACTTGCCCTCACCGTGGCTGAAAGCAATCTGATGCTTCTCTCCTTTCTTGAAACTGCTCAGCCAAGGGGAAGCGACAGATGCAACCTCCGTTTCTGCAATGAGCGAGATATGACGGTTGATGTCGTTCCTGAAAAGCGTAGGCGAACTCCCGTTCACGCTGCCGCATTTTCCGTATGGCAGGAGTCCGCTCTTAACAAGGGCCTGGAAGCCGTTGCAAATACCCAGGATAAGGCCTCCACGTGCCTGGAGGGCAGATATTGCTTCGCTAATCTTTGCATTGCCGATAACATTTGCGATGAACTTGCCGCTGCCGTCCGGCTCGTCTCCGGAGGAGAAGCCGCCGCAGAAGGCAAGGATGTGAGAGTCGCCGATGGCCTTAGCCAGGGCGTCGATGGACTCAAGGACAGCCTCCGGGGTAAGGTTGCGGAAAATAAAGGGCTTGACGGTTGCTCCGGCCTTGCGGAAGGCCTTTGCAGTATCGTAGTCGCAGTTGCTGCCGGGGAAAACGGGCAGGCATACAACAGGATGCTCAACAGGCTCCCCTTTGTACTTCATATTATCGTCATTGACGGCTTTACCGGAAACCCCCGGCGCAGGCTCATTAAAGAGAGGCTTTACCTTGGCAGGATAAAGCTTCGCATAACGGCCTTCATATGCAGCCTCAAGGGCCTTCATGTCCAGTTTTTCCCCGTTGATGCAAGCGGCATCGGGCGTAACTGTACCAAGTTTTACGGCTGCCGGATAATCCAGCTCGCAGGCAGACTCAACAACCAGTGAGCCGTAGCCAAGACTGAACAAAGCATCCTCCGGGACGGTCACGTCAAAGCCAAGGCCATTACCCATCGACATCTTTACCAAAGCCTCTGCCACACCGCCGTAAGAAAGCGACCAGGCAGATACCACACTACCCTTTCCAATCTGGCCGTGCAGCCAGTTCCAATTGGCCGCAAGAGCCTCTGTATCAGGCATGTAGTCCTCCTTGGGAGCAGTGCGTACAAGGTAAATACTGTTTCCCGCTTTCTTGAATTCAGGTGAAATAACACTCCGGGCATCAACGGTAGTAATACCGAATGCTACAAGGGTCGGGGGCACGTGAATATGCTCAAAAGTACCGCTCATCGAGTCCTTGCCGCCGATGGAAGGAAGCCCCAGGGCCACCTGCATCTTAAGGGCGCCAAGGAGGGCGGCAAGCGGCTTGCCCCATGTATGGGCGTCGGATGTCATCCTCTCAAAATACTCCTGGTAGGAAAACCGCATCCGCGACCAGTCTCCGCCACAGCCCACGATCTTGGCGCAGGCCTCAACAACTGCGTAAGCAGCTGAGTGATAAGGGCTCCAGAGCGCAAGATCCGGATTGTAACCGAAGGCCATGGCACTGGCGGCATCTGTGTATCCGGCAACCGGGAACTTCTGGACAGACACCTGGGCCTCCGTTTTCTGGCGGCTTCCGCCGTAAGGCATAAGTACCGTAGAACGGCCGATGGTGCTGTCAAACATCTCTACAAGTCCCTTCTGTGAGGCAACGTTGGCAGAGCCCATGACGGACTCCATGCGCGCCTGCAGGCTGGCACCTTCCGGCTTGCGGACGAAGGGTGAACTGTCCTCTACCGCGCCGATGCAAGCTTTGGCGTAATGCTTTGCGCCCGCGCTGTCTATGAAGCTGCGGGCAAGGTCGCACACCAGTTTGCCATTCATATACATACGCATACG
The DNA here is from genome assembly GCA_900314395.1 of uncultured Prevotellaceae bacterium. GTDB lineage: Bacteria > Bacteroidota > Bacteroidia > Bacteroidales > UBA932 > Cryptobacteroides. Next base: position 22,802 of record OMVB01000090.1, read on the forward strand.
CCCGCTCGCGGTGACATCGGCAACATGTGTAACCTCAATGTTGTCTGCGGAGCAGAGGGCTTTGAAGGCCGGCTCATCGGCGGCCTCAACGACAACGGCCATACGCTCCTGGGACTCGCTGATTGCCAGTTCCGTGGCGTTCAGGCCGGAATACTTGACGGGTACACGGTCCAGGTAAATGTCCAGGCCGTCCGCAAGCTCGCCGATGGCGACGCTCACGCCGCCGGCGCCGAAGTCATTGGACTTCTTTATAAGCCTTGTCACCTCCGGGCGGCGGAAAAGCCTCTGGAGCTGGCGTTCCTCCGGGGCATTTCCCTTCTGTACCTCGCTGCCGCAAGTCTCAAGGGAAGCCTCCGTATGCTCCTTGGAAGAGCCTGTAGCCCCGCCAATGCCGTCACGGCCGGTGCGGCCGCCAAGCAGCAGGATAACGTCTCCGGGAGCCGGGCTTTCACGGCGCACGTCGGCTGCCTTTACGGCACCCACGACCGCGCCAATTTCCATTCTCTTGGCCGTGTAACCGGCTGAGTATATTTCTCTTACATGTGTAGTCGCAAGGCCTATCTGGTTGCCGTAGCTGGAATAGCCGGCGGCGGCTTTGCGGCTGATGCTCCTCTGGGGAAGCTTGCCGGGGATGGTATCGGCAACGGAAGCCAGGATATCTCCGGCGCCGGTAACGCGCATCGCCTGATAAACATATGCACGCCCGGAAAGAGGGTCCCTGATAGCTCCGCCAAGGCAGGTGGCGGCACCGCCGAAGGGCTCTATCTCCGTGGGATGGTTATGAGTCTCGTTCTTGAACTGGAGGAGCCACTTCTGGGGCTCTCCGTCTACGTCGATGTCTACGAATATGCTGCAAGCGTTGTTTTCCTCGCTCTGCTCAAGGTCGTCCAGTTTTCCGTGTGCCCTGAGCCATCTTGCGCCGATGGTGGCCAGTTCCATGAGGCAGAGGGGCTTTCCGGTGCGGCCCAGCTCTGCGCGCATTTCCTTCAGGAGCTCCAGGGAGGACTCAATCTCCCCCTTCATAAACGACTGGTCTACAGTTATTTCCTCAAGCTCAGAAGTGAAAGTGGTATGGCGGCAATGGTCACTCCAGTAAGTGTCCAGGATGCGGAGCTCCGTCTCTGACGGTTCGCGGCCCTCCGCCTTGAAGTAGCGGACTACCTCGCGGAGATCGTCCGTATTCATGGCCAGTCCATGGCTCTTGCAGAAGCCGCCGAATGCGGCCTCCGGCATGGAAGTGAAACCGGAAAGGTCCTCAAGGGGCTTGACGTCGGCGGTGCCGCCGGGGCTCAGGACGGACAGGTCCTTGGCCCTGCATTCCACCGGGTTGATGAAATAGTGCCTGATGCGCTCCAGGATGGCATCGGAAACATCGTCCCCGAATACAAGGAGACGGGAGCTCTTTATAACGACATCGGCCGACGGGTCAATAAGGTGCACGCAGTCCAGGGCGGAAGAAGCCCTCTGGTCAAACTGGCCGGGGATGAACTCTACGGCAATGTACTTTTTGCCGGCAAGGTCCAGGCTGTCGGTCACGGTGTCGGTCACGACCTCACCGAAGACACGGTACCTGCACGCCTCAACCAGGGCATCGGAAAAGCCGAAGAGGTCGTACACATTGATGAGTCTCAGGGAACCAAGGTTCAGGGAGAGGTTCTCGTTGAACTCTGCCAGCAGGCTGGCGGCTTCTACGCGGAACCTTTCCTTCTTTTCTACGAACAATCGCTTGCTGCTCATAAAAATTAATTAAGAAGCCCACCGGCGCTTACCGCGGGGTGGGCATTATGTTATATAACCGTATTCAAGACTTTGTCGCTCTGCTGCTGGCGGAATTCCTTCAGGCGCGCAGCGAGGGTCTCATCCTTAAGGGCCAGTATCTGGACCGCATAGAGAGCGGCATTTTTGGCACCGTCGATGGCCATGGTGGCGACAGGGATTCCGGAAGGCATCTGAACGATGGACAGGAGTGAGTCCAGGCCGTTCAAGGCTTTGCTCTTTACAGGGATGCCTATCACCGGGAGCGTGGTGAGGGCGGCAATCACACCCGGCAGATGCGCTGCGCCGCCGGCTCCGGCGATGATTATCTCACAGCCTTTGGAGGGGGCTGCGGCAACATACTCTGCAAGGGGACCGGGGTTGCGGTGGGCGCTGAGCACCTTTTTTTCGTACTCAATACCGAAGTCCTCCAGTGTAGTGCAGGCTGCGGACATTACGTCCCAGTCGCTGGCACTGCCCATGATTACGGCAACCTTCATGGCTTAAGCAAAGAAGAGTTTGGAAAGTGTCATAGGGTCGATGTACTTGCCATCCTTGTAAACGCGCATGTTTCCGGAGGCAATTTCATCTATCAGCATCACGCTGCCGTCGGCTGCATAACCGAACTCGAACTTGATGTCATAGAGAACCAGGCCCTTGGCCTTGAGGTCGTCGGCTACAACCTGGGTGATCTTCTTGGTCATTTCCTTGATGGCGTCGTACTGCTCTGCGGTCATGATACCCAGGACGATGAGGCCGTCTTTTGTAACGAGAGGATCTCCCTTGGCGTCGTTCTTGAAGGTTGTCTCTACGTAAGCGGGCAGGTCTGCTCCTTCTTCAATGTACTCTCCGTAGCGGCGGTAGAAGCTGCCGACAGCCTTGTGGCGGCAGATTACCTCGAGTCCCTTTCCGAATACCTTTGCGGGAAGGACCTCCATGGTAGTGTCTGCGAGGTTTGCACTTACATAATGAGTCTTGATGCCGGCAGCATTAAGTTTCTCAAAGAAGTAAATGGACATGCGAAGATTAACGTCGCCTACGCCCTCGATTGTGAGGCCTACAGAGTTCTCACCGGGATCGAACACGCCGTCCTTGCCAGTGCAGTCGTCTTTGAATTTGAGGAGATAATGCCCGTTGTCGAGTGCGAAGACATCCTTGGTCTTGCCAGTGTAAACACGTTTCATATTAAAAGAATTAAGAGTGAATTCCAGTAACAACGGGTTACAAAGTTAGGTCAGCAAATTGAACCTTGCAAGCAGTTTTCAAAAAAAATTTTAACTTAATCGTTTCAATAAAAATTCTTTAAAAATTTTGTAAAATTTATTTGGAAGTTTGGCAATTTCCGCTGTACCTTTGTACGAAATGCGAGATAAAATGAAGCAAGCAAAAATGGGATTTTTTGGTTCAACTGACCTTAAAGCTTCCACTGTCATTCTGAGCGTAAGCGAAGAATCTCAGTTCGGGAGACTTCCCCTTTCTTCATCCTCGTTTTTAATATAATTGCCGGCAGCCCTTCGGGGTTGTCTTTTTTTTATAATATACCGCCGATGTTAGAATGTCTATCTTTTGCCGATGTCCACGTACACTTTCGTGAGCCCGGCTTCACCGCCAAGGAGACCATTCTTACGGGTACGCGCGCCGCTGCGCGCGGGGGATATACGATTGTATGTCCGATGCCTAATCTTTCCCCGGTTCCGGACAGCCCGGAGACCCTTGCCCTGGAGCAGGCGGCGATTGACAGGGACGCTGTTGTAAGGGTTCTCCCCTACTGCTCCATTACGATGGGCCGAAAGGGGCTTGAGCTGGTGGACTTCGCCGCGCTCAAGGGCCGCTGCGTCGCCTTCTCTGACGACGGCTCCGGCGTCCAGAAGGAAGGCGTGATGCTGGCCGCCATGCAGGCAGCCGCGCGGGAGGACGTGATTATTGCCGCGCACTGCGAGGACGACAGCCTGCCAGGTACGGACCCGCGCAGCGAGTGGGGCCAGATAGAGAGGGACCTGCGGCTTTGCGAGCAGACGGGCTGCCATTACCATGTCTGCCATATTTCCACCAAGGAAAGCGTGCATCTTATCCGCGAGGCTAAGGCCCGCGGGGTGAATGTCACCTGCGAGACCGCGCCGCATTACCTGACACTCTGCGACCGCGACGTCCTGGACGACGGCCGCTTCCGCATGAATCCGCCGCTGCGCACTGCGGCAGACAGGGAGGCCCTGATCGAGGGCCTGAAGGACGGCACCATCGACGTGATTGCAACGGATCATGCTCCGCATACGGCAGAGGAGAAGAGCCGCGGCTTCGCCGGCAGCGCGATGGGCATTGTCGGCCTTGAGACAGCCTTTCCTGTCCTGTACACGCGCCTTGTGCGCGGTGGCAGGATAAGCCTTGAAAGGCTTGTGGATGCCATGACAAGCGCCCCTCGCCGCATCTTCCGCCTTCCCGACACCCCGCAGGACAAGGTCCTCATCGACCTTGACACCCCCTTCACCATCGACAGCGCCACCTTCGCCTCCAAAGGCCACTCCACTCCCTTCGACCACTGGCCTGTCTATGGTCGAATCGTAAAGACGATATTAAATGGTACAGTAATATATGAGTAACCAGTATGTTAACCCTGTTGAAAATAATTTGAAGAACAAATAAGATTAGATATGAAACGGCCTGAAAGAAAACTAGTACTTGAAAGCGGAGAAGAATTCACAGGCATAGGCTTCGGCTCAACAGAACCAAAAGTCTGCGAAATCATCTTCAACACAAGCGTCGTCGGCTACCAGGAAATAATCTCCGACCCCTGCTACGCCGGCAAATTCATCGTCATGACCTATCCCCTAATCGGCAACTACGGCCTCACAAGCGAAGACTACGAATCACGCGGGCCCGCAATCGGCGGCCTCATCGTCCGTGAATGCTGCGACACCCCCAGCAACTTCCGCTACACCAAAACCCTGGAAGAAGAACTGGAAGAACACGGCATTCCCTGCCTCAGCGGCGTAGACACCCGCCTCCTGACCAAAATCATCCGCAAAGGAACCAAGCCGATGGGCGCAATCGTAGACGCCGCAATGCCCAAGGAAGAAGCCCTTGAGCTCATTGCAGCCACACCCCGCCCCAAGGACCTGGTCCGCACCGTAAGCTGCAAGAAAAGATGGGTCACCCGCACCTCAAACCACCGCTTCCACGTAGTGGCCGCAGACTGCGGAATCAAGTACAGCGTCATACACGCCCTCAATGAAAGAGGCTGCAACGTGACAATCGTGCCGTTCAACACACCTGCAAAAGACATACTCGCCTATGGCGCGGACGGAATCCTCCTCTCCGACGGCCCCGGCGCCGCAACGGAAGTACCGGAAATCCCCGCTCTCTTCGCAGCAATAAAAGGCAAAGTTCCCGTACTGGGACTTGGACTGGGAATGGAAGCCATCGGACTTGAATACGGAGCAAAACTGTCCGACATGGGCTGCGGCGTGCACGGAGACCATCCCGTAAAAGAGCTTGCATCGGGACGTATAAACATAGCCGTACTGGGGCAGAGCCACTGCTTCAAGGACATCGAAGGCACCGCCCTCAAGCCAACCCACACAGCGGTCCCCGAAGGCTATGTACTGGGCTTTGAAAACACACAGGACAAGGTGCTGGGCATACAGTTCCACCCGGAATCCGGCCCCGGCCCCTACGACAACATCTCACTCTTCGACAAGTTCATTAAAATGATGGAGGACAACAGAAATGCCTAGAAGAACTGACATCAAGAAAGTAATGGTAATAGGCTCCGGTCCTATAGTGATCGGACAGGCTGCGGAATTCGACTACGCCGGCACACAGGCCTGCCTGGCGCTCAAGGAAGAAGGCTACGAGGTTATCCTTGTCAACTCCAACCCCGCCACCATCATGACCGATACCCATATAGCCGACAAAGTCTATATGGAACCCCTTAAACTTGACTATATAGCCAAGATAATCCGCTACGAGCGCCCGGACGCCCTTGTCCCCGGACTCGGCGGCCAGACCGGATTGAACCTGGCCGTTCAGCTTGCCAAGAAAGGCATCCTGGAGGAATGCGGAGTAGAGATCCTGGGCACCGACTTCACCGACATAGAAAAGGCCGAAGACCGCGAACTGTTCAAGGAACTCTGCCTCTCTATTGACGAGCCTGTCATCCCCTCAGAAATCTGCTACAGCGTAGAAGAAGGCGTTGCAGCCGCAGAGAAAATAGGCTATCCTGTAATCCTGCGCCCCGCCTTTACCCTGGGCGGCACTGGCGGCGGCTTCGCCTACAACGAGGAAGAACTCCGCGACATGATGCGTAACGCGCTCTTCCTCTCCCCTGTCCATGAGGTGCTGGTAGAAAAGAGCATCAAGGGCTACAAAGAAATTGAGTTCGAGGTGATGCGCGACCATAACGACACCGCCATCTCCATCTGCTCCATGGAAAACGTAGACCCTGTAGGCGTCCACACGGGCGATTCAATGGTAGTGGCACCAGCACAGACACTTACCGACAAAGAGTTCGAGATGCTGCGCACCAGCGCGCTCAAACTGATACGCGCCCTGCACATAGAAGGCGGCTGCAACGTACAGTTTGCACTTGACCCCCTGTCCTTCAAATACTACATCATAGAGGTTAATCCCCGAGTATCCCGTTCATCGGCGCTGGCATCCAAGGCCAGCGGCTTCCCTATCGCCCGCGTAACAGCAAAAATAGCCGTAGGACTCACCCTGGACGAGATTATGATAGCCGGGGCTCCCGCCTGCTGCGAGCCCGCAATTGACTACGTAGTCACAAAGGTAGCCCGCTTCCCCTTCGACAAATTCAGCGAAGCATCCAACGAGCTGGGCACCCAGATGAAGGCCACCGGAGAGGTGATGAGCATCGGCAGGACACTGGAGGAAAGCATCCTTAAGGCCATGCGTTCGCTGGAGGCCGGCTGCTGCCACCTGCACAAGAAAAAGTTCGACGACTGGACGGAGCAGCAGCTCCTGGACTACATCAGCAAGCCCACGGACGACCGCTACCATGCGATTGCCCAGCTGCTGCGCCTGAGGATAGACCTTTCCCGAATCTACGACCGTACGAAGATAGACATGCTCTTCCTGGAGAAGATTTACAACATCGTCAGGATGGAGCGCCTTGTGAAGGCTACTCCCGGAGACATCGGCATTCTGGCGGAGGCCAAGCGCATGGGCTTCGGAGACAAGTTCATAGGGCAGCTCTGGGGCAAGTCAGAGGCCGATATCATCCGGCTCCGCTTTGCAAACAACATCGTCCCGGTATACAAGATGATAGATTCCTGCGCCGGAGAGCGCCAGACCTATGTCCCGTACTTCTACTCCACCTACGAGCAGGAGAACGAGTCCCTGCCCAGCGTCCGCAAGAAGATTCTGGTACTGGGCAGCGGGCCTATCCGCATCGGACAGGGTGTGGAGTTCGATTATTCCACCGTCCATGCAATCTGGGCCATCAGGGAGGCCGGCTATGAGGCAATAATCATCAACAACAACCCGGAGACGGTATCCACGGACTACACAATCTCCGACAAACTGTATTTTGAACCGCTCACGACGGAGGACGTAATGAATGTGATCCGCCTGGAGCAGCCGGAGGGCGTTATCGTCACTCTTGGCGGACAGACGGCCATCAACCTGGCCGGACCGCTGGAGGAGTTCAATGTTCCGCTGATAGGCACGGGCCTTCAGGCTATCGACAACGCCGAGGACCGCAAGCTCTTCGAGGCTATCATGCGCCGCACCGGAATCCGCCAGCCTAAGGCTCACGCTGTCACAAGCGTTGAGGAAGGCCTGAAGGCCGCACATGACATCGGTTACCCTGTCCTGGTGCGTCCGAGCTTCGTTCTTGGCGGCCGTGCGATGATGATTGTGGGTAACGACGACACTTTGAAGCATTATCTGCATAACGCGGTGGAAATCAATGAGAATTCCCCGGTGCTGGTGGACAAGTACATCCAGGGCAAGGAGACTGAGGTTGATGCCATCTGCGACGGTACCGATGTCTTCATCCCGGCCATCATGGAACATGTGGAGAGGACCGGCATCCACAGTGGCGACAGCATCAGCGTTTATCCGTCATTCAGCCTTAGCGACAAGGTTAAGAAGGAGATTATTGCCGATACTGTCAAGCTTGGCAAGGAGATTGGCATCATCGGACTGTTTAATATCCAGTTCATTGTGGACAGCAATGAGGATGTTTATGTGATTGAGGTGAATCCACGTTCTTCCAGGACGGTGCCGTTTATTTCCAAGTCTACTGGTATTCCGATGGCGAAGATTGCAACGCGCGTCATGCTGGGCCATTCGCTTAAGGAGCAGGGCATTACAGAGGTTTATTTCCCTGAGCGCAAGCGTCATTATGTGAAGACTCCGGCTTTCTCCTTTGGCAAGATTAAGGGTATTGACACGTATCTTTCTCCGGAGATGAAGTCTACGGGCGAGGCTATCGGTTACGATAATTCCCTGACCAGGGCTTTGTATAAGTCCCTGCAGGCGTCCGGAATGGATGTAAAGCCTTATGGTACAATTCTTTGCACTATTGCCAACAAGGATAAGGCAGAGGCCTTGCCGCTGATCCGCCGGTTCTACAACCTGGGCTTCAACATTGAGGCGACCAAGGGTACTGCGGCGTTCCTGAAGGAGAACGGGATCCGCACGAAGAGCCTGCGGAAGTTGTCCGAAGGTAGCGATGAGATTTGCCAGGCGCTGCGGAAGGGGCATGTTTCGTATGTTATCAATACGATTGATTTGAACCAGAAGAGCAGTCATCTTGACGGGTATGAGATCAGGCGGACGGCTGTGGAGAATAATGTGACGATTTTCACGGCTCTTGAGACGGTTCGTGTTCTTCTTGATGTTCTTGAGGAGATTACGCTTGGTATTTCCACTATTGACGAAGAATATAAATAATTACTGAAAGTATGGGACAAACTGTCATTTGTCCTAACAACATATCAATATGTTTAAGCAACAGTATAAAATAGTTGAGAATGAGCCTGTTGCGGCGGACACCTACAGGTTGCGCCTTTGCGGAGGCAGCCCTGACGGGGAATTTGTGAACCTTGAGATTCCGGGGTTTTACCTCCGTAGGCCGATATCGATTTGCGATGTGCAGGAAGGCAAACTGACGCTGTACTATAAGACGGTGGGTGCAGGGACGAAGGCTTTGTCAACGCTGCCGGCAGGCAGCCACGTCAGTGTGCTGACGGGGCTGGGCCGGGGCTTTGACGCCGACGCCTGCAAGGGCGAGGCGCTTCTTGTAGCCGGCGGCCTGGGCGCGGCGCCGCTGTACCTGACGGCCAAGAAGCTTAAGGCTCAGGGCAAGAAAGTATCGGCAATCCTGGGATTCAACAAAGCCGACGAGATTGTACTGGAGAAGGAATTCCGCTCTCTCTGCGACGACGTCGCCATTGCAACGATGGACGGCAGTGCGGGCATCAAAGGCCTTGTGACAGATGCACTTATGGCCATGAATCCCCATTTTGAATATTTCTATACCTGCGGTCCGATGGTGATGATGCGCGCGGTTTGCCAGGCGCTGCCGGGCCCCGGGCAGGCCAGCCTGGAAGAGAGGATGGGTTGCGGCGCAGGATTCTGCTACTGTTGCAGCATAAAGACCAAAAGCGGCATAAAGCGGGTATGCAAAGACGGCCCGGTATTCGATAAGGAGGACATAATATGGTAAGTAACCTCTCTGTAAACCTCTGCGGGATAAGCCTTAAGAACCCCGTTATTCCCGCCAGCGGGACTTTTGGGTTCGGCCTGGAACTGGCCGGGACCTTTGACCTGAACGTCCTTGGCGGTATTTCCCTCAAAGGAACTACACAGGAGCCCCGCTACGGCAACCCTACGCCCCGCGTGGCAGAATGTACCGCGGGAATGATTAATTCCGTGGGGCTTCAGAACCCGGGAATCAAGGCCCTTGTGAACGACAAGGTGCCCTGCCTGAGGGATGTCTACGACGGCTGCATCATAGCCAATATCAGCGGCTTTTCGCTTGAAGAATACCGCAACTGCTGCGCGCTGTCGGACAAATGCGAAGGCATCGACATTATAGAGGTGAACGTTTCCTGCCCCAACGTCCACGGTGGCGGCCTGGCCTTCGGGACCAGTGCCAAGGCGGCGGCCGATGTCACAAGGGCGGTGCGTGAGGTGTGCAGGAAGCCTGTTTTCATAAAGCTGAGCCCAAACGTTACTGATATCGTGGAGATTGCCCGTGCGTGCGAAGACGCCGGCGCTGACGGCCTCACTCTGGTAAACACTTTCCTTGGAATGAGGATAGACACGGTGCGGCGCAAACCTGTCCTGGCCAACACTATGGGCGGCTTTTCAGGAAAGGCTATCTTCCCTATCGCGCTGCGGATGGTTTACCAGGTGGCGCACGCATGCAAGATTCCGGTAATTGGCTGCGGCGGAGTAAGCACCGCGGGCGATGTAATAGAAATGATGATGGCCGGCGCTACGGCCGTACAGGTGGGCGCAGAAAACCTGCGCAATCCCCTGGCCTGCCCGGAGATTGCAGCCGCGCTTCCTTCTACTATGCAACAACTTGGTATTCAGAATCTTACAGATATAATAGGGATTGTATGAAAAGAGATGTAATCATAGCCTGCGACTTTAGCGGCAAAGAGGCGGTAATGGACTTTCTGGGAAGGTTTCCGGAAGACTGCAAACCTTTCGTTAAAATAGGCATGGAGCTGTTCTATGCCGCGGGCCCGGACATTGTCATGGAGCTGAAGGCAAAAGGTTACAGGATTTTCCTGGACCTTAAGCTTCACGACATCCCTAACACTGTAAAAAAAGCCATGAGCGTAATATCGTCGATCGGTGCAGACATGGTCAATGTTCATGCCGGCGGCGGCATCGCCATGATGAAGGCGGCGGTGGAAGGGCTGACGCGCCCGGACGGCAGCAGGCCGCTGATTATCGCCGTGACGCAGCTTACATCTACGTCGGAGGAGATGCTTCACGGGGAGCTTCTGATTGGGCCTGGCATGGAGGAGACTATCGTCAAGTATGCCCTGAATGCCAAGGAGGCGGGGCTGGACGGAGTTGTCTGCTCGCCGCGGGAGGCAGCTCTTGTCAAGGCCGCGTGTGGCAGCGGTTTTATTACCGTTACTCCGGGTATCCGTTTTGCCGATGCTGCCAAGGATGACCAGGTGCGTATTACGACTCCGGCCGATGCGCGGCGTCTTGGGTCGGATTACATTGTCGTCGGCAGGCCGATTACCGCCGCCCCGGACCCTGTCGCCTCCTACAATCGCTGTCTTAACGAATTTGCAGATTAAATTTAATAAATATATGTCATGTCTGTTCCAATAACCCATGCCACCCTCGGCAATGTAAGAGGGGGGACCATGAGCGCCAGCGAATGGTGGGGTCGAACGAAGTGAGACGGTTTTGGAATAGACATGACATATATAAAACTTCAAGTATATGGAAAAAGTAATAGCACACGAACTGCTGAGAATAGGGGCGGTGTTCCTTAGGCCGGAAGAGCCTTTTACCTGGGCCAGCGGCATCAAAAGTCCCATTTACTGCGACAACCGGCTGACGCTCTCAAGCCCCGCTACAAGGGACATTATAGAAGCCTCCCTGGCAGAAACCGTAAAGAAGTATCATCCTGACTGTCAGATGCTTATGGGTACTTCTACCGCAGGAATCGCCCACGCGGCGATAACCGCGACGCTGCTGAACCTGCCCATGGGCTACGTCCGCGGCGAGGCCAAGACCCACGGCCGCACCAACAGGATAGAAGGCCGCATGGAACCCGGCACAAAGGTGGTCGTAATCGAAGACCTCATCTCTACCGGAGGCAGCGCAATCGAAGTCGTAGAGGCCCTGCGCGAAGCCGGCGCGGAGGTCCTCGGCATCGTCAGCATCTTCACATACGGCATTAAGAAAGGCCTTGACAGGATAGCCGCCGCAGGCACCGTCAACCACTCGCTCAGCAACCTGGACGCCCTGGTGGAAGTCGCCGCACAGGAAGGCTACATCGGCCCGCAATGGAAAGAAAAAATAATAGAATTCAGAGATAGTTTATGAAACACCTCATCGACCCCATGGACCTCTCCAAACAGGAGACCGACCAAATCATCGCCCTTGCCCAGGATATCATCGGCAACAGGGAAAAGTATCAGGACATAATGGCCCATAAAAAGCTGGCCACACTGTTCTATGAGCCCAGCACCCGCACAAGGCTCAGCTTCACGGCAGCAATGATGGAACTGGGCGGCAACGTCCTGGGCTTCTCGGATGCAAAAAACAGCTCCGTAAGCAAGGGAGAGACCGTTCAGGACACCGTCCGCGTGGTAGGTTGCTTCGCCGATATCATCGCCATGCGCCATCATATCGAAGGTGCGCAGCAGTATGCCTCCGAGGTCTGCAAAGTGCCCATTATCAACGCCGGAGACGGCTCCCACAGCCATCCCACCCAGACGCTCACTGACCTCCTGACCATCACCCGCGAACTGGGACACATCGACGGCATCACCATCGGCTTCTGCGGAGACCTCAAATTCGGCCGCACGGTGCATTCCCTTATCAAGGCCCTGTCCCGCTACAAGGACATAAACGTCATTCTGATTGCACCCGACGAACTCAAGCTTCCGGACTACATCAAACAGGACGTGTGCGACCGCCTGGGCATCAAGTACCGCGAGGTCCGCACCATGGAAGAGGTGATGCCGGAGCTGGACGTTCTTTACATGACCCGCGTTCAGCAGGAGCGCTTCCTGGACATGGACGAGTTCGACCGCGTTAAGGACAGTTTCGTTCTGGATGCCAAGAAGATGGCCCTTGCCAAGCCCAAGATGGCGGTGCTCCATCCACTGCCCCGTGTAAACGAGATCCTCACAGAGGTGGACGACGACCCCAGGGCCGCTTACTTCCGCCAGGTGGAGAATGGCAAATTCGTGCGTATGGCCCTCATTACCAAGTTGTTGGAATGGAAGGACGATCCTTCCCATGCCAATGCCGATGCTGCCCCGGCGATAGACCCCTCCGTCACAGGGGAACTGGCCGGCCTGCGCTGCACCAATCCCAAGTGTATATGCAATAACGAGCACGCTCCCAACCGCTTTGTCCGCACTGCCTCCGGAACCCTCCGGTGCAAATACTGCGACTCCAAAATCAAATAGGGAGTACAGAAAGCGGATAATTATAAAATAATTATTATCTTTGCGTGTTTAATTGCATAAAACCGCACTAATAATATGAAAAAATTTCTAATGACGCTGTTGTGCAGTATGCTGCTTGTCGCTGCATACGCGCAGTCTTTTAACATCATGAATATTGTCCGCACAGAGCTTGCAAAGCGCGGCCTTGAGGAAACCGAGGTACGCACCAGGCTTCTGGAGAACGGCATCGATGTGGATTCCATCAAACCGTCGGAATACGCAAACTACCGCACTCAGGTCATGGGAATCCTGGACCAGATGCAGGCAGAAAAGAACGGCACGGCACAGGCAGACACAACAGGTAACAGCAGGGAGCTTCTTAACAGGAACTACAGGGAAATCGGCTATAACCAGACCGCAGTGAATCCCCCGCTCCCCCCGCAGCAGGGTAATAACACCACAGTAGAACTGTTCGACAGGAACGGTCAACCCATCCAGATTTACGACAAGAACGGCAAACTGATTCCTTCAGATTCACTCAGCTATTATCTTGACAACGCCCCCTGGAACAAGGAAATTGTGGATTCCAATGCAATCTACGGCCATTCAATCCTCAAGGGCAAGGCTCTTGATATCTTCAAGGGTACTGACGGAGCACAGGCCCCTGATTCTTATGTCCTTGGCGACGGTGACGAGGTCCACATCTCCATCTTCGGTTCTTCCCAGACAGAGATTCACCAGCGCATCGGCCTGGACGGTTCAATCCAGCCCACCGGTTCTTCCAAGATATTCCTCAAGGGTTTGACGCTGGCACAGGCCCGCGAAGCCATCAGGAACAAGCTGTCACAGCATTTCTCATTCAACAAGGACCAGATTGCAGTGACAATCAATACAGCCCGCACCGTAAGCGTAAGCATCTACGGAGAGGTTAAGAAGCAGGGCGGATACAGCCTGAGCGCACTTAACACCGCATTCAACGCCATGGCGGCAGCAGGCGGTCCTTCAGACCTCGGTTCCGTTCGTAACATCCAGCTCTCACGCGCAGGAAAGACCCTCCGCCTGGACCTTTACGAGTACATGATGAACCCCGGAAAGACCGTTTATGACCTTCAGAACGGCGATATTTTCTTCGTTCCTATCGCACAGAAAGTTGTCAAGGTAGAGGGCGCAGTCAACCGTCCCATGCGTTATGAGATGGTAGAAGGCGAAGACCTGCAGAAGCTTATCACCCTTGCAGGCGGCCTCAAGCCCGATGCTTACATGCGTTTTGTTCAGGTAGAGCGCTACGCAGACGGTGAAAAGCAGTTCCTTGAGTACGACCTTAACCAGGTTATGAGCGGAGCAAAGAGGGTTGATCTTGTTCCCGGAGACATCGTACGCGTGAAGGCTTCCACCCAGCCGATGGAGAACTTTGTAGCCATCGACGGTGAAGTTTACTTCGGCGGCAACTACGACCTCTATCGCAACAGCAGCCTCAAGACTTTGATTGAGAACGCAAAACCCAAATACAGCGCACGCACGGACTTCGTATTCGTAGAGCGGTTCAAACCGGATGAAACATCGGAGGTTATCACTGTTCCCTTCCCCGGGACCAATGGCAACGCAGACTATCGTCTCCAGAAGAGGGACAAGGTTACCGTGCTTGCACAGACTTCCTACAGGGATCTTGATACCATCCGCGTAAACGGCCAGGTTCGCGCTCCCTTTGAGAAAGTGTTCGGGCTTCACGACAAAATGACTGTTGCACAGGCTATTGAGTATGCAGGCGGCGTAAAGACCAACGGTTATCCTATCGCATACATCTTCCGAAAGGATGTTTCCAACCCGGAGAAGATGCAGTACAAGAGGGTTTCCCTCAAGACCGACGGCAACATGTTCCTGCAGCCCGGCGACCAGCTGAATGTTTACGACAACAGCACCTATACAGAGATTGGACAGGTCAGCATCAGCGGCGCGGTTAACGAGCCTTTCAAGACCGGCTACGACCCGTCACTGAACCTGCACGACCTTATTGAAATGGCCGGCGGCCTCTCAGTCTCCGCAGACCGCAGCCGCGTAGAGGTATTCCGCGTGGTATTCGAAGGTACAAGCAAGACAGAGCTTAAACTGCTGTCCCTGTCTGTAGACTCCAACTTCAATCCTACTACCAGTTTCCAGATTCAGCCTTACGACCAGATTGTTATCCGCCAGATTCCTGACTTCACTCTTGGCCGCACGGTAGAAATCAACGGCCGTGTCAAGTATCCCGGCGTTTACGTCCTTTCTGACCACAAGACCCACCTTTCAGAGATTATCGAAAAGGCCGGCGGTCTTCTTGACGACAACAGCCCTTACGCCATCCTCACTCGTAACTACAACAACAGGGGCGCTATCGGCGTAAATGTCAAGGATGTGATGAAGAACAAGCGCAAAGAGAAAATCGACCCTATCCTCATGGAGAACGACGTAATCAACATTGTCCGTCAGGAGAACACCGTTACTATCTATGAGACCGGAACCCGTATGTCCCAGTACACCCCGGAAGAGTTCCAGATGAGCAAGAAGACCATCGTATTCCAGGGTCGTCACAGCGCAGGCTGGTACATCAAGCATTATGCAGGCGGTTTCCACAAGTTGGCAGACAAGAACAGCGTTACCGTAACAATGCCCAACTACCAGACCAGGAGTACAAGCAAGTTCCTCTTCTTCAGGAATTATCCTACCGTAGAGCCGGGCAGCGTCATCACCCTGAGCTACGATGACAAGAAGGTAGAGCAGATAGACAAACCCAAGGAGAAGTTCGACTGGGAAAACTTTGCTACCAAGACACTGTCTACGGTTACCTCAGTTGTATCTATCATCCTGCTCCTCAACAGACTGTAAGCCATGGAAGAGAATCTTGAAAACATCAACCAGGAAGAGCAGGGCATAGATTTCCTTGCCCTTGCCAAGAAAATCTGGGACGGACGAAAGACTGTTCTCAAGTGTCTGGCTGTCTTCTTTGTGCTGGGTCTTATCTCTGCTTTCACAATGAAGCGTGTGTACACGGTGAACAGTGTAATGGTTCCACAGATTGCTTCCAAGTCAAGCTCGTCGCTCAGCAGCCTGGCTTCCCTTGCAGGATTTGACCTTGGTACTTCCAACATGTCCGGGTCGGAGCTTTCTCCGCTGGTTTACCCGCAGGTAGTAAACAGCATACCTTTCCGTCTGGAGCTGATGTACACTCCCCTTCATTTTGAGAAGGCGGACACCGCGGTGAACATGATTACTTACGCCAAGGAATACAACAAGCCCAGTGTTTTCTCTTACATTAAGAAGTACACTATCGGCCTTCCTGGTGTTATAATAGGGTTGTTTAAAAAGAAAGAACCTGTTACGGAGTCTCCTTTGAGGAATCTTACCAAGACCGATAACGGCAGGCCTCTGGTCCTTAGCAAAGACGAGGAAAAAATGCTTCCTGTCATTGCGGCCAGCGTAAACCTTAGCGTAGATAAGAAGGAAGGTCTTATCAACCTCTCCGTTACAGGCTCAGAGCCGCTGCAGACCGCAGAGCTTGCCCTCAAGGCACAGCAGCTTCTCCAGAAGGAAGTAACCCGCTTCCGTACCCAGAAGGCCCAGGAACAGCTGGATTACGTTCAAGCCCGCTATGACGAGATTAAGGCAGAAACTGAGCGTTACCAGACGGCCCTTGCATCCGTCACAGACCGCTCCCAGGGAATGCTTACGACGCGTTCCCGCATAGAGAAGGACCGTCTCCAGACCAAGTTTACCATTTCCAGCTCTATCTATCAGGAAATGGCCAAACAGCTTGAGCAGGCTAAGATGCAGGTTAAGAAGGACACTCCGAACTTTACCATCATCCAGCCAGTAACCGTTCCTACCAAGCCTTCCAACAGCCGCGCCAAGAGCCTCTTCGGATGGATTTTCTTCGGCCTTGTAGTAGGTTGCGGTATTGTCCTCGCCAAGGACTATCTTCCTAAATTCAAAGAAAAATTCAACTCCGCCGAATAACCGGAATCTTGATTATTTGAACGGCCAACAGGGCACCCTGTTGGCCGTTTTTCAACTTCAAAAGGCGGAACAATAAAACCTTGTCCTCCGTCAATTAATAAGTGTCTATTCATCCGGACAAGGTATATTGTTCCTAAGAAAGAGATTTCTCGACTCGCTGTGCTCGCTCGAAATGACAGGAAGGGCCGCTCGAAATGACTGGGAGAGAGCAAAATAATTTGTACCCGAAGGCCATGGACCAATATATTTTGGCCTTTGGGTACAAATATATTTTGCGATGTTTCGGAGCGAATGGTACAAATAGAATTTCCGTTCTAGGAAGGAGATTTCTCCACTCACTGCGTTCGGTCGAAATGACAAAGGAGGTCGGAAATGGAAGAAAGGCGGAGCAGATGCGGATGATCATATTCCTCCGTCCTCTCATGCTCCCAAATAACCTTAGACGGCACATAAACACCCCAGCCACCCAGTTCAAGCACCGGAGCAATATCCGACTTAAAAGAATTCCCCACCATTGCTAAAGACGCAGGGCCAACAGCCTCGGTCTCACACAAATCAAAATACTCCTTACGGGACTTATTGGAAGTAATAACAATCCTGTCAAAATACTTAGCCAAACCGCTACGCTCCAGCTTATGCTCCTGATCCAGAAGATCGCCCTTGGTTAGAAGAACAAGCCGGTACCGGCCCATAGCCCGGACAGCCTCCAGAGTATCTTTAACACCAGGCAGCGGAGTAGCAGGATTCCGCAGAATCTCCCGCCCGGCAGCAATAATCTCCCCCACCATCGGGCCCGTAAGAGCCTCCCCGGCAATGGCAACCGACGTCTCCAATACGGAGATCAGGTACGGCTTGGCGCCGTAACCCAAATCTTCCATATTGGCAGCCTCGGTCTCATAAAGTTTCGCCGACAACTCCTCCAGGGAGCCATAATCCCTCATTACATCGGCCCACTTACGCTCAGCCTCACGAAACAGGGACTCATTCTCCCACAGAGTGTCATCGGCATCAAATGCCAGGACTTTAATATCCTCCAGCATCGGTCAGAAATTACCAAATATGAACCCTCTCCTGCTCGGGGCGGAACATAGGATCACCCTCCTTGATGTCGAAGGCATCAAAGAAAGACTGGAAGTTGCGAAGTGAAACATTCACACGGTTAACCGCCAGGGAATGAGGATCAAGATTGGTAAGGCGCGCCTTCTCCTGATCGGTGATATTCTGTGCCCAGATAGCACCGTAGCTAAGGTAGAAACGCTGTGCAGGGGTGAAACCGTCAATAAGACCGGTCTCCTTGCCGGCGATGGCATTCTCCATTGCAGTGTAAGCAATTGAAAGACCGCCATGGTCGCCGATGTTCTCTCCGAGGGTGTATCTGCCGTTGGCATGAACGCCGGGCAGAACCTCAACCTCGTCGAACTGGGCGGCAAGCTTGTCACCAAGAGCGTCGAACTTGGCCTTATCCTCTGCCGTCCACCAGTTTACCATGTTACCGTTGGCATCGAACATAGAGCCCTGATCATCGAAACCGTGGGACATCTCATGGCCGATAACAACACCGATACCGCCGTAGTTCACAGGGTCATCGGCATCAGGGTCAAAGAAAGGCTTCTGCAAAATAGCTGCGGGGAAGCAAATCTCGTTGGTGGTAGGATTGTAGTAAGCGTTGACAGTCTGGGGAGTCATGCCCCACTCGGTCTTGTCGGTAGGCTTGCCCAGTTTGCTCAGGTTGTCTGCAACGTACCATGCGCTGGCATTGCGAAGATTCTCATAATAGGTGTTCTCCGGATTGATTTCCAGGGTGCTGTAGTCTTTCCATTTGTCCGGATAACCAATCTTGACAGTGAAGGAAGCGAGCTTCTCGTGTGCGCGTACCTTAGTAGAATCGCTCATCCAGTCAAGGCCGTCGATGTGCTGGCCAAGGGCAGTGCGGAGGTTCTCTACAAGGGTAACCATCTTCTTCTTGGAAGACTCAGGGAAGTAACGGCTTACGTACATCTCGCCTACAGCTTCTCCCAGAAGGCCGTTAGGCACTGCCATGGCGCGTTTCCAGCGGGGCTGCTGCTCCTGTGCGCCGCCCATCTGGTGGGAGAAGAACTCCCAGCTTGCGGTATAGAAGTCGTCGCTGAGGGCGCTGGTCTGGCCTGCGATGAAGCGGCAGAGCAGATAGGTCTTGAGGTCCTCCAGGGAGGTCTTGTTCATATATTCTGAGAGATTCTCAAAGTATGAAGGCTGCTCTACGATAACTTTTTCCTGAGGGACGATGCCGGCGGCTTCGCAAACTTTGTCGAAGTTAAGGCCGGGATAAGCCTTGAAGATATCCTCTGAGGACATGGGGTTGTAGATTGCCTCCATGTTGCGGTTCTGCTCGCGGCTCCATGAAATCTGCGCCAGGTACTTTTCTACGGCGATGTCAGTGTCTGCAAGAGCCTCGGCGTTCTCTATACCGGAGAGGTTCAGGACCTTTACCAGGAAGTTGCGGTAGCCGTCAAGGAGTTCCTTGTTGGAGTCCAGCAGGTAATAGTCGCGGTCTCCCATTCCAAGGCCGCCCTGGCCAAGATAAAGGACTTGCATGTCGCTGTTGGTGAGGTCTGCCTCTACGCCTGCGCCAAAGAATCCGCCCTCGCCGAAGCGATTCATTTCACCAAGGAGTTTAGCGAGGTCTTCCTTTGAGCCAACTGCCTGAATCTGAGCGATATAAGGCTTGATAGGAGTTGCGCCAAGCTCGTTGCGGGTAGTTGAGTCAAGGGCCATTTTGTAAAGGTCGGAGATTTTCTGCTCTACGGTTCCCTTCTTGGTTTCCATGGTGGTCATGTCCTGGAAGAGGGCGTTCAGGTTCTCGCGGGTGCGCTCTGCGATAGCATCGAAACTTCCGAAGCGTGAGAATTCCGGCTTAAGAGGGTTCTTTACCTGCCAGCCGCCGGTGGCGTACTGGTAGAAGTCAACCTTGGGGCTGGTAGTAGTGTCAAGGTCTGTCAAATCCAAGGCCTGGTTGTGGCTCTTGGGTCCACTGGCTGCCATTGCAAGAAGTGAGATCATAAATACTGCGTACTTTTTCATATAATTAATTGTTTGAGTATTCGTCTTCTAACAAAAAAGTCCAAGCTTCACACTTGGACTTTTGAGTGCTCCCTCAGGGGCTCGAACCCTGGACCCCAACATTAAGAGTGTCGTGCTCTACCAACTGAGCTAAGGAAGCAGTATTTCTCGTGACCCGTTCGGGGCTCGAACCCGAGACCCCCACATTAAAAGTGTGATGCTCTACCGACTGAGCTAACGAGTCTTTCCACTTCCGTTATTTTCAAACGGGACTGCAAAGATATATAGTCTTTCTGAAACCTCCAAACTATTTTTTAAAAATTTTCAAAAAAATTGAAGATACTTTGTCGATGACATCGCAAAATCTATTTTTCTTAGAATTTGGACATTTCCTTGATGGCCTGGTCTTCTGAGAGCTGGCAGATCAGCAGGCGGCCGTTTTTAAGGGCGACGATGCTGTCGCGAAGGCCCTGGAGGACAATCTGTCCGCCGGCAGGGACATGCACAATGCAGTTTTTGCAATCGAACAGACGTGCGTCACCGACAACACAGTTACCATCGGCATCGGGTATAATATGTTCCTTAACGGCCACCCAGGTGCCAAGGTCGCTCCACTGCGGCTCGCACGCAATTACATATATATCAGGCGATTTCTCCATGACAGCGTAGTCTATGGATATCTTTTCGCACTCGCAGAAATGCTCCCTGAGCGCTGCGTCTTCCTGTGGGGTGAAAAGGAAGGGCTCGATCTTGTCCATGACGCCGGTGATCTGCGGCGCGTATTTTTGCAGCTGGGCATTGATTGTGGCCACATTCCAGACGAAAATACCGGCGTTCCAGAAGAAGTTTCCGGCGGCCAGATAACTTTTAGCAGTCTCCAGGTCCGGTTTTTCACGGAATTCAGAGACCTTAACAACTTGCTCCTGCTCCAGCGACTCTGCGCAAATATAGCCGTACCCGGTTTCGGGCCTTGTGGGTTTTATGCCGATGGTGACGATTTTCCCGCTGCCGTTCACTGCCTCAAGAGCTTTGCCGATTACGGACGTAAACAGTTTGGTATCGACCACCAGGGCATCGGAGGGTGTAACGACGACATTTGCCGACGGTGCAACTTTTGCAACCTTGCGGCAAGCGTATGCGATACAAGGGGCGGTGTTGCGGCCTTCCGGCTCTGCAAGTATATGACTTTCAGGTATTTGCGGAAGCTGCTCGCGAACCTGCTGAACATATCGGGCACCGGTCACAACCCAAAAATTCTCCATCGGCGCAACAGGAAGGAACCTGTCAACGGTCATCTGGATAAGAGAACGGCCGCTGCCGGTGACATCGATAAACTGTTTAGGACATTCCGGCGTGCTGACGGGCCATAGACGGCTGCCGATGCCTCCGGCCATGATAACTATGTGGTTGTTGTTTGCCATATTATTTGCCGATGAGTTTAAGGAATTCGCTTCTGGTCCTGAGAGACTGGAGGAAGGCGCCGGAGAAGGCCGATGTTGTGGTGGTTGCGTTTGTCTTTTCCACTCCACGGACCATCATGCAGGTGTGCATGGCCTCGATAACAACGGCAACGCCCAGGGGATGAAGGGCTTTCTGGATGGCGTCACGGATTTCTATGGTGAGCCTTTCCTGCACCTGGAGCCTTCGGGCGTATGTTTCCACTACGCGGGCGACTTTGCTAAGGCCAGTGATTTTACCTTTTGGAATATAGGCGATGTGAGCCTTGCCGATGAACGGGAGCATGTGATGCTCGCACATGGAGAACAGTTCGATGTCCTTGACGAGCACCATCTGCTGGTATTCCTCGTCAAAAAGGGCGGACTGGATAATCTCCACGCCGTTCTGGCTGTAACCCTTTGTCAGGAACTGAAGGGATTTGGCAACCCTTTCCGGGGTTTTAAGAAGTCCCTCGCGCTCCGGGTTTTCTCCAAGGAGGGCAAGTATTTCCTTGACGTGACCGACGATTTCCGCGGTCACTTTTTCATCGTACAAATCTTCTCTGATATATGCCATAAAAATGCGTCTGGCATGCCTCTGTTGGCATGGAATAAATATTGTTAATAATTGGCTTGCAAATGTAGGTATTTTTTTAGAAAAATTATCTATATTTGCCGCCAATAAAGAAGCTACAACTATGTATTGGACACTTGAACTGGCCAGCAGCCTGGACGATGCTCCATGGCCGGCAACAAAAGAGGAACTGATTGACTACGCCAACCGCTCCGGCGCCCCCGAAGAAGTAATAGAGAATCTTCAGGAGCTGGACGAGGAAAACGAGGTATACGAAAGCATCGAGGACATCTGGCCCGACTACCCCACCAAAGAAGACTTCTTCTGGAACGAGGAGGAGTATTGATTTGACAGTCAATTCATTAATTATTCTACTCATACTGGTTTCTATATGCTTTGTCCATTCGGTTTACCCAACACTGAGCTTTTCCGTAAACAGAGCAAAATAATTTGCACCCGAGCGACATAGACCCTTATAAACGGAGCGAGCGGTGCAAATATATTTTGCGATGACTTTGGCTTGTGAGGTATAGATTTTGCGGGAGAGGGGCGCAAAGATGAAGTTCAGAGAAAGGTTCTGCTCTATTTGAGGCGCAGGAAGCTGTAGCCGAAACGCTGGCAGGCAGCACGCTCAAGAGCCTCGCGATCGTCAGGATGCGCGATGGAAATGAGCGCCTTGGCGCGCTGGGCAAGGCTCAGGTTCCGCAGGTAAACGATACCATATTCCGTAGCAACATACTGAGTCTGGAAACGCGTAGTAACCACGCCGGCACCAGGGGCGAGATTGGCGACAATCTTGCCCTTTCCTTTTGCCGTCCGCGACGGCAGGGCGATGAACGTGCGCCCGCCCTCCGACAGTGAGCAGCCATACATGAAATCATGCTGCCCGCCCACACTGGAGAAAATAGTTTCCCCAATGGAATCGGCACAGATCTGCCCCGTCAAATCCACCTCAATCGCAGAATTAATGGCGCACGCACGCGGATTCTGGGCAATCAGGAAAGGATTGTTCGTATATGCAACATCGTAAAACTCCATCGAATGATTATGGTCGATGAACTCATACATCTCCTTGGAGCCGATGGCCAGGGCGGCGACACTCACGCCCGGATGCACCTTCTTGAGCGAATTGTCGATGACACCCTCTTTCATGAGCCGGATAACCCCGTCCGTCATGGCCTCTGTATGCAGGCCCAGGTGCTGATGATGCTTGATGCCGTTCAAAACGGCGTTTGGGATGCCTCCGACGCCAATCTGGAGGCAGGCCCCGTCCGGAATCCGGGAGGCGACATTGGCGCCGATTGCAGCCTCTATGGGCGTAGGTTCCCCGAAGGTCATGGCATACGGGGCAACGTCGCAGAGCACAGCGGCGGAAATCTTGCTCTCATGAATGAGGCAATCGCCGTACAAATACGGAATATTGGGGCTGACAAGGGCGATGACATCGCGGGCCACCTCCGCTGCGGAAACAGCGATATCGGCAGATATACCAAAACTGCAGTTACCGTTTTCGTCCGGGAGGGAGCAGGTTATGAACGCCACATCCACGGGGAACTCTCCTCTGCGGAACAGGCCAGGAACCTCCCCAAGGAAGGCGGGAGTCATGGAACCGTAGCCGTCGGCAACGTGCTTTCGCTGGTCTGCGGAAAGGAATATACTGTTTACGAGGAATGAATCCTTATATTCCGGCTTGCAGAAGGGGGCCGGGTCTTTATGTACATTGAAACCGGAGGTAATGGTTACGTCGCGAAGCTCTGCGTGACGGCGGGCAAGGGCCTCCTGCAGGATAACCGGCACAGACGCGCCTCCCTGGCAGCACACGGTATCGCCGCTTCGTACAAGTTTTACAGCCTCATCGGCACTTACATATTTCATTTTACTCTTTGTTTAGAAATTATAATGACTCAAACAGGGCCAAGCGGCGGTCCAGGGTCTCAAAGTCGGACTCCTTCACAAGGCGGGAGACGCAAACGCGGATGCCTTTCTGCCCTGAGCCGGTGGAGTTAAGGCCGATGGCTGTTATTCCGCAGCGCAGCAGCCGCTCCAGTAACTCCTTGTTATCCATGTCTTTATAACCGGCAGTATAGAAGAAACCGTCGGAGATTGTCTGGTCAATATCTTTGTCATAAACCAGGTGGAAGCCGTGGCGCTCAAGTATCTCCCGGGACCTCTGGGACCACTCTGCGTACCTGCGAACCTGCCCCACGAAGTCGTACTGCCCATCTACGGCCGCCTTGAGCATGGCCGCAAGGGCGTACTGTGCAGAATGGGAAGTGCCGGAAGAAGCGCAGTACAGGTAGTTCAGTATGAAATTGTCCCCGAAGGTTCCCATTCCGTAGCGCTTGCGAAGTGCCGGATACTCCCGCTTGAAAAGCTTGTCTGAAATGCAGGCCAGGGCCACCCGCTCACCGGCGTAACTGAAAATCTTGGAGGCGGAAAGCATTATGACATAATTGTCCGTGTACCGCGCCACAGTAGACTGGAAAGGCGGCTGGAAGGGCACGGAAAGGTCCTTCCTGAAGTCCATGCACAGGTATGCCATATCCTCCAGCACAATGACATCGTACTTTGTGGCGCACTCGCCTATTATCTGAAGCTCCTCCTCCGTAAGGCAAATCCAGGCCGGATTGTTGGGATTGGAATATAGGATTGCGGCGATGTTGCCCTTGGACATAAAAGACTCCAGCTTTTCCCTGAGCTTTCCTGACCGATATTCGTATATGTCGAATATCTCATTCTTGATGCCAAGCACATCCGGCTGGCGACCGTGGGCGGAAAATCCCGGGCAGATATAAAGAATGGTATCCTTCTTCGGGTCCAATTGCGAACACTCCAGCACCAGGTTGAACGATGCCTGCATTGAGCCAACAGTGGGCACAATTCCCTTTGGGGCTATATCTACATCGATGAAAGCTTTTACAAACTCCGATGCGTTCTCTTTTAGCACGGGCAGGCCGCTGATAATCGGGTAGACCGACGCAATGCCGTCGTCCAGAGCCTTTTTCTGGGCATCAATACCTATCTGGCAGGCGCTGATTCCGGGCACTCCCTGCTCAAGATGGATGAAAGATTCTCCGGTGATCCTTTCCAGTTCCATGCCCACTACCACATTCTGGCGGATGGACGCGCGCGAAACATCGGCGATATCCGCCTCGCGCAACACACGTGAGATGGTCTCTTTAGAAATTGGAAGCATAAACAGTTGGTTATTAGTTGGTTGTGTTATAATTCTATAGGCTCGTCCGACTCATCCACAGGCGGCAGTTCGCGGGATGTAGGCCGCACTCCCAGGCGGCTTACATCATGCGCCGCCTTAAGGATGCTCTGCCCGTCGGTCAGTCTCTTGGTGTTATTCCTGTAAACCCTGACGGCTGTCTCCAGCGCGC
This sequence comes from uncultured Prevotellaceae bacterium, assembly GCA_900314395.1. GTDB lineage: Bacteria > Bacteroidota > Bacteroidia > Bacteroidales > UBA932 > Cryptobacteroides. The sequence continues at coordinate 48,102 of OMVB01000090.1, forward strand.
CTCCAAGTTTGGAGTTTTCCTCGCAGAAAAGCGCCACACGGTCTACCATTCGCGTAGCCGCGCTGACAATCTCCGACATGTTCTCCAGCTGGGCCTTCTGCACCCAGGCGGAACGGATAAGCCGCACGAATGGCAGCAGGGTTTCCTCTGTGGTTATGAGGACGTTCTGGCGGAAAGCCTCTGCAAATATATCCGGATTCTCCTGCTTGGCAAGCTGGTAAGCCCCGTAATTGGGGATGAACATAATCACGAAATCCAGAGTCTTCCGGCCCTCCAGATACTTCTGGTACTCCTTGGAGGTAAGCTCTTTTACATGCGACTGCACTGACTCCAGGTTGCGGCGCGACGCCTCTGCGCGGGAAGCGTCGTCATCGGCCTCAAAATAGTCCGCCAGCGCTGTCAGGGACACTTTTGAATCCACAATGACATCGGTCTCATCCGGGAAATGCAGCACGAAATCCGGGCGCATGCGCTTCTCCGTTTCTTCATTGCGGACGATGTTGCCCTTCTTGTCCCGGATATAGAACTCCGTGTCATAGTCGATGCCCTTGGTGAGCCCTTCCGCCCGAAGAATATTCTCCAGCACCGTCTCCCCGAAGATGCCCTGCATCTTGTTTTTGCCCTTGAGGGCGTTAGTGAGGTCCGATGCCGATGTCCCTATGCGCTCCGCCTGCTCCTTGATACTCTTTACCGTTTCCTCAAATTTGGATTTTATTGCCGATGAGTCCTCTGAGTGGGACTTTTTCTGGGCCTCGAAAGCAGCCTTCATCTGCTTGATTTCAAGGTCCAGTCCGCCGGTTATGTTTTTCATGGTCTCCGCGGCCTCTTTCTTGAGGGATTCCTCGCGGGCCTTGAGCAGTTTTTCATTGTCCAGGGCCAGCTGTGTCTTGGTAGCCTCTATTGCCTTGGCATTGGCCTCTTTAAGGTCCTTCAAAGTCTTGGAGTAAACCTGCTCCTCCTTCTCCCGAAGGGCTTTAAGGACATCGATCCTTGCCTTCATCGAAAAATATGTGACAAGCACTCCGGCGACCGCCGCCAGAACTGCAATTATTATCCCAAGCCAAAACTCAATCATACTAAAAATTTATTTTTCAGAAGACAAATATAGTTAAAATTTTGGTGTTTTTAAATCGATTATATGACATATTTTAACGTTTTCAGTAAGAATTTGAAAAACATGCCCCCTGCTTGCTTCAGGGGCA
>OMVB01000177.1 GCA_900314395.1 uncultured Prevotellaceae bacterium
GAGATCCGTCCAGCGAATAAGCGTTATGCTTATATCGATTTTGATCCTCTGGATTATGTGGCATCTACAAAGTTGATGGTTATTAGGAGCTCGAAGTTAGTTCGCCCACGATATCTCTACCATTACTTGAAACGTCAAGAGATGCTAGATGAATTACAAGCATTAGCAGAATCACGTTCTGGGACATTCCCACAGATAACTTTTTCTGAATTAGCTTCGTTTGAGATATCACTTCCTTCTCTTGAATCTCAGGATAGAATTGTTGCCGCAATAGATGCATTTGAGAATAAGATAGCCCTCAACAATCGCATAAATCATAATTTGTGTGCAAGCCGAGTGAAAACAAAAAGGCTGTTTTTTGTTTTCCGAGGCGCAGCCACAAATAGCGGCGACAGCCGGAATTTGGCAGCATAGGAGATTAACGAGCGAACGCTATAACATTGATAAACAAAACCTTATCATATGAGCATATTTAACGAGGAAAGTTACGAGAACGCAGTACTTTACCTGCTTGAGACGCTGGGATACGAGCACATCTATGGCCCGGAGGTGGAGCGGGATTACAGAGTGCCGTTCTATGAGGAGCAGCTTGCCCACAGCCTCACGCTGGTCAATCCCACGAAACCAGCCGTAGCCATCGAAGAAGCCATCCGCAGGGTGCGGGACATCGATACCGGAACACTCGTCCAGAAGAATGAGAAGTTCATGGACTTCCTCCAGAACGGCGTGGAGGTAACCTACACCGTCAAAGGAGAAACCATCCACGACATTGTGTATCTCATCGACTTCCAACACCCCGACAGGAATACTTTCCAAGCCATCAATCAATGGACATTCGTGGAGTATTCCGAGAAAAGGGCCGACATCATGATTTTTGTCAACGGACTCCCACTGGTGCTGGTGGAGCTCAAATCCCCGTCCCGCGAGGAGACCGATGCCTCAGATGCCTATCGTCAAATCCGGAATTATATCCAAGAAATCCCATCCCTATTCATCTACAATGTATTCTGCGTGATGAGCGACATGACGCTTTCCAAGGCTGGAACTATCACCAGCAAAGAAGACCGCTTCATGGAATGGAAAACCAAGGACGGCCTTGAGGAAACGAAGGGTTTTGTGGATTACGACACCTTCTTCGTGGGGATGTTCAAGCGCGACCGCTTCCTCGACCTTATCAAGAACTTTACTTGCTTCAGCGTGGACGAAGCAGGCTCTGCCAAGATTCTGGCCGGGTACCATCAATACTTCGCTGTAAAAAAAGCTGTTGACCGTACCGTACGGGCAACAAACACCGATGGCAAGATTGGTGTATTCTGGCATACCCAAGGCAGCGGAAAATCCCTTTCAATGGTTTTCTATGCCCATCTTATCCAGACAGTCCTCAACAAGCCGACAATCATCGTTATTACCGACCGCAACGATCTGGACGACCAACTCTATACGCAGTTCTCTAAGTGCCAGAACTTCCTGCGCCAGAAACCTGTACAGGCATCCAGCAGGGAGCATCTGAAAGAACTCCTGCTCGGCCGGGAGGCAAATGGCATCATCTTCACCACCATGCAGAAGTTCGAGGAATCGAATGAGCCGCTTTCAGAGCGCAGAAACATTGTGGTAATGACAGATGAAGCCCACCGGGGACAATATGGATTTGAAGAAAGGATTAATGCACAAGGCAAGATAAGCGTTGGTTTGGCTCGAATTATTCACGACTCGCTTCCAAACGCATCGTTCATCGGGTTTACCGGGACACCTATCTCCACTAAGGACAAAGACACGCAGGAAGTATTCGGTAACTACATCGACATCTATGATATGACGCAGGCTGTCAAGGACGGTGCTACGTGTCCGGTATTCTACGAGTCCCGTGTCGTTAACCTTAAGCTGGATGAAGCCACCATCCAGAAGATTGATGCAGAATACGAGAAACTCTCCGATGAAGGTGCTACTCCCCAGCAGATTGAAGAGAGCATGCACGAGATGTCTCATCTGGAGGAGATTCTTGGCGCTCCGGAAACCATCGACTCCCTGGTACGCGATATCATCAAACACTACGAGGAGAACAGGCAGTTTGAGCTTACCGGAAAAGCCCTGATTGTTGCTTTCTCCCGTCCTATCGCCATACGAATATACAAACGTATCCTTGAACTCCGCCCGGATTGGACAGAGAAGGTCAAGGTCGTTATGACTGGCTCCAACAACGACCCGGAAGAGTGGCACAGCATCGTGGGCAACAAACAGTATAAGAAAGAGCTGGCCAAGAAGTTCAAGGACGACAACGATCCGATGAAGATTGCCATCGTCGTGGACATGTGGCTCACCGGATTCGATGTTCCTTCGCTGGCTACCATGTACGTTTACAAGCCTATGTCCGGCCACAACCTCATGCAGGCCATTGCCCGCGTCAATCGCGTATTTGCAGGTAAGGCAGGTGGTCTGGTTGTGGATTACATCGGTATCGCCAAGGCACTCAAGGAGGCCATGCGCGACTATACCAGGCAGGATCAGGAGAACTACGGTAATCCGGATATCAAGGAAACGGCCCTTGTCAAGTTCAGAGAGAAACTGGAAATTTGTCAGGACTTCTTCCACGGATTCAATTACTCTAAGTTTCACACTGGAACTGATGCAGACCGTGCGCAAATCATCAAAGAAGCTGTCAACTTCATGCTTGCCCCGGCAAAGGAAGAACAATGCACATCTTTCCTCAAAGAGTCTTTGCTTCTGAAAAATGCCGTTAGTCTGTGCCGTAGTTTACTTGATGAGGAACAACGTTTCGAAGCTGCGCTCTTTGAAATAGTCCGCACATCGATAAACCGCATTAAAAATGTCAAAGTAAAGGTCTCTAAAAAGGAAATCAATGCTCGCATCGGAGAATTGCTCAAACAAAGCATCAAGAGCGAAGGCGTGATAAATCTCTTCTCGGATATCAAGGCTGAGTTCTCATTGTTTGATGCGGCCTTCCTTGACGAGATCTCAAAGATGAAGGAAAAGAATATCGCTATTGAGCTGCTTAAGAGGCTGCTTAAGGAGCGTGTTCATTTGTACCAGCGCACCAATCTGGTACAAGCTCAAAAGTTCTCCGACCTCATTAACATGGCGCTTTCTAATTACCTTAAGGGGCTCCTTACCAACGAGGAAGTTATCAAGGAACTTCTGGACCTTGCAAAGGAAATCGCACAGAATGAGCAAGTAGCTGATGACCTCGGTCTCAATGCAGAAGAAAAGGCTTTCTACGATGCCTTAACCCGTCCGCAGGCAGTTAAGGATTTCTACACCAATGAGCAGTTGGTCAATCTGACCAAGGAACTGACTGAGGAACTTCGGAAAAACCACACAATTGATTGGCAGAAGAAAGAGTCTGCCCGTGCAGGAATGCGCTCCAAGGTAAGGCGTCTCCTTAAGAAGTACAAATACCCGCCAGAGGAAGAGCAGTCCGCGCTTGAAACCGTTATCCACCAGTGCGAGCAGTGGGCCGATGTTGATAATTCGGAGTATGAGGAATACGCTCAAACTCCGACTGTTATCAAATACAAAACATCTCATTTAGTATATGGTTATTCCCCTTCTAACGATATGGATTTCAATGAGTATCACAAGGTGGCAGAGCCAGATGGTCCTGAATATGGTAAAAAAGAGTAGTTAAGATTTACATCCGGTCCGGGAGCTGGATGCCCAGGACGGACATGGCGGAGCGGAGGGTGC
>OMVB01000009.1 GCA_900314395.1 uncultured Prevotellaceae bacterium
GTACAGGTTTTCTTCAGATGGTTGTTGATATTCTTAATCACTTGTTGTATCCTTCGGAATTCCTCAAAGGAGTACGGCTTGTATGGATCCATTTCTGGGATTATGTAGGTATTTCCTCCGGAGATAGCGTTAAGCTCTTTCAGGAAATCTTCAGTAAGTGGTATATGAATCTTTCGTCCGCTGCTTTCTTCCGTCTTTCTGCGGATAAAGATTATTTCACCATACTTAAGGTTCGAAGGTTTAAGAAGTAGGAGATCCCTTATGTTCATTCCATTTCCGAAGTATGAGGCTCTCCAGTAGTGAAGCCAATGGAGATTATCGTATCCGATTTGCTCCTGTGTCGCACCAAGCAGCTTGGAGAGGGATTCCTGGGAGATATCCAGATCTCTTTTGCGTTGGTAAGGTTTCTTGATGGTTTTGATAGGGTTCACGGAGATTATATGCTCTTTCCTTGCCTTCTCAAAAACAGCAGAAAGAGCCCTTAACCTCATGCTTATCGTTGTTGGGCTTAGTCCGTTGCTTTCCATCCACTTAATGAATTCCTCACCCTGTTCCTTGGTGAATCTCCCGATGGGGATAGTCTTCTCAGAAAGGAATCTATTAAGGGAGGAGCAGGTATCCTTGTATATGGATGCCGTGTTGTGTTTCCCTGCGTCCGAGTAACTCTGTGCGTAGGCAAGCAGGTGTTCCTGGAGGGAGTTGTTCTTACTTCTCTTTGTCAGGTTTGAGAGGGCGGTGAAAGAAAAGGAGTCTTCCCTTAGGAGGGTAAGGACAGCGTCTTTAAAAATCTGGAAGTAAATCATAACAGGATGGGAGACATCGGGGAACTTCTCGAATCTTTCCCATTCTTTCACCGAAAATTCATTATGGCAGGTGTAGTATCTGTTTTGTGATTTGTGTTGTACTCTTATGTATGCTGCGTGTTTTCCGCTTTTAAGCGGTGTTTTGTTTAGGGACAGGTGTATAATCACCTCTCCTATTTTTTCTTTCATTCTATTTTAAATTTGTAAAAGATTTCATTAAGGTCAAATTGGATTTTCCGGGGGCTAATCTTGTTTGCGTGTAGTTGCCCCCGTTTTTCCATGTTAAGGAGTGTCTGTGAAGTTACGGATACTCCTTTCTCTTTAAGATCATTGACAATTTCTTTGGCGGATTTCCATATTTTTTCTCTCCTTGGTTCTGAGATTGTGATTGAGGAGGTGAAGGAAGGAAACATGATGTTTTCCACGTCAGGTAGTTCTATTGTCATTGATTTTGTAGATTCCATATTCTTTATGCTATTTCATAAACAAAGATAGTAATTGGAATCCTTATAACAAAACAAAATTTGGTAAATTTTCAATAATTTAAGTATTTCTTAAATAAACTTAGTATTTTTTCAACGTTTTCAATTGTTTTCTTATGGGCCTCGTGTTCCGTTTGTTGTTATTCCAAATTTACTTTGGAATATTCTTGAAGAAAGGTGAAAATTCAGTTGAAAAAATTGAAAAATTGTAAATTCCGGACGGGAAAACCATATACGAAAAATTCTCAGGGAGTGTTGTAACTTCCTGAGAATCAATTCATTTACTTTGTGGGAGCAGAGGGAGTCGAACCCCCGACCCTCTGCTTGTAAGGCAGATGCTCTAAACCAACTGAGCTATGCTCCCAAGCGTCCTTGTCAAAAGGGATTGCAAAGATACGGCCTTTTTTGAATAATGCAAACTTTTTTTCAAAAATTTTAACTTTTTCTCTCTTTTGGCGTTCTGATTCTCACTTTTAGCGCTCTGAGAGGTGCAGAATGGCGGTAACTGCGACGTCTTCCGGGAGGGGAGTGGCGCGCGGTACGTCCGTGATGTCGATGATAAAGTTGGTGTACAGGGCCTTGGGCTGGAACTGCTTGACCAGGCGGATGGCGGCGCAAGCCGTGCCGCCGGTTGCAATGATGTCGTCGTGAATCAGGACAACGTCATCGGGCGTTATAGCATCGGCGTGAATCTCTATCGTATCGGTACCATATTCTTTGGCGTAGGACTCGGAGACAACCTTCGCAGGGAGTTTGCCGGGCTTGCGGACGGGCACGAAGCCTGCGCCAAGCCGTGCTGCCACGGCGGCGCCGGCTATGAAGCCGCGGGATTCTATGCCTGCTACCTTGGTGATGCCTTTGTCCTTGTACAAGGCGCAGATACGGGAGATGATTTCCTCTAAAGCATCGGCGTCTTTGAAAAGGGTGGTGACATCAAAGAACTGAACGCCCTTCACCGGGAAGTCGGGCACAACGCGGAGCCTGCGAACGAGCTCCGCATCGTTTATGGAGTTGTTTTTAAGTGCCATAAAACTGTTATTAGGACACAAAGGTAAATAAATTTTCTTATTTTTGTGAGGTCGTATTGTAACAAGTGAAAAAGACAGGAAAATACAGGCTCACCCTGGCGGGACTCGTGCTGCTGGCTCTTTTGCTGGCTGCGCTGGAACTCCTGCTTGGCGGAGTGTCCCTGAGCATACGGGAACTGCTGGATCCGGAGAACCCGGTGGCGCATTCCATACTGACCCAGATTCGCATTCCCAGGCTCATCTGCGCCATCCTTTCCGGCTGTGGCCTGGCCCTGGCCGGCAGCCAGATGCAGGCTGTCTTCCGTAACCCGCTGGCAGACCCTCATATACTTGGCATAACGTCCGGCTCCGGGCTGGGCGCTGCCCTGGCAGCTGCGGGGGCCTTGCCCTTCGCAGCTGCCGGCAATCTCACGATTGCCGCTGCCGCCCTTGCGGGCGCAGCCCTGGCCAGCGCCGGCATCGTCGCCGTTTCTGTCCGCTTCCGCGGCGCCACCATGCTGCTCATCTTCGGCGTGCTGCTGGGCTTCGTCTGCAGCGCCCTCACCATGCTCACGCAGTATTTTTCCTCGGAGGAAAGCCTTAAACTGTACCACAGCTGGGTATCCGGCAGTTTTTCTGCATCCGGCTGGGACGGCATCGTCATATTGGCAATCGCCGTGGCGGTGGGCATCGTCCTGGCGGCAAGCAACCTTAAAGGCCTGGATATCATATTGTTTGGGGACGAGTTCGCAAAGATCACCGGGGCTAATGTGCGCCTCATCCGCATCAAGTCGCTTCTGTCCTGCTGCCTTATGACGGCGGCCATAACGGCGTTTTGCGGCCCCATCGGCTTTGTGGGAATCATCGCTCCGCATATCACGAAGACGCTTTTGGGAACGTCGGTGCACAGGAGGCTTATGATTCCGGTTATGCTAACCGGTGCGGTTATCACTATGTTTGCCGATGTTATCACGCAGTGCTTCGGTGCGCCTCTTCCGGTTGGCTGTACGGTGGCTCTGGCGGGTATTCCTGTTATTATGTGGCTATTATTGGGGAGGCATATATGAGTGTTTTGGTAAAGGATTTGGTGATTGGTTACTGGGCTAAGGATCCGGTGAACCGTGGGATTAATTTGTCTGTTGCCGATGGTGAGATGGTTCTGCTGAAGGGCCCGAACGGCAGCGGTAAGACTACTTTTCTCAAGACTTTGGCGGGGCTTATTCCGCCGCTTGCAGGTTCTTTCTACGCTCCCGGTGCCGTTCTTGTTCCCACTCGTATCCCAAAAATCAAGGGTTTCACTGTCACGGAGTTTATCGATACCTGTTTATCCTTTACCTCCAAGGCAGGAAATAAGAAATATTCAGTTTCAGCAGTTCTGGAAAAGCTGGGACTGGGGGAGTTGGAAGAGAGGGATATTTCTACGCTGAGCGACGGGCAGTTCCAGAAAGTCTGCATCTGCCCGGCAGTGGCAAGCGGCAAGAAGCTCCTGCTTCTGGACGAACCCACTGCCTTCCTGGACGCCGATTCCAAAGTACAACTCATGGAATTTTTGAAGAGCCTGAAAGCAACCATTTTGCTGTCCTCACACGACCTGGCGGTATGTGAACCCTATTGCGACCAGACAATAACTTTTCAAAATATCCGATAAAGTAGTCAAAACTACCTTTTATGTTGTTTTATTCACCCCTGTCTTTTATTTTTGTGTCTGAATAGATTGATCATGATACAATTAAGGAAGTTTTTAGCCGGGCTTCTAATGGTGTTATGCGGTATACCTTGCATGTCGCAAGGGATTTCTGTCCGCAATAACCTCCTTTGGGATGCCTCAGGTACTGCAAATATTGGTCTGGAAATACCCATTTCAGAGCACTGGACCATCGGTGCAAATGGCGCTATAAAGACATGGCCCAGGTTTTTCGTATGGGATGCGGGTACTGTAGAGGACCCTTCCCAGTGGAAGTATTTCTCTGTAGTCCCGGAGGTAAGGTATTATCCGGGTCAGGTGTATAACGGTTGGTTTTTGGGAGCAGACTTGCTTTACACACACTTTAATGCAGGCAAGATAACCCTTCCGCTTGGCATCGGAAAAGACCTTAGAAATCATCGCCAGCAGGGAGATTTCTATGGCGCAGGCTTGTTCGCCGGACATTCATGGTGGTTGAGCGACCACTTCCGCATAGAGGCGGAGGCCGGGCTTGGCGCCGGCTACAGGAATGCCACCAGATATGAGTGTGCACACTGCGGCGCAGAGCTTAACAAATCCGACGGCTTGCAGCTGGTACCTAAGCTAGGGATCAACATTGCCTGGAACCTTACAAAGCGCAATACAGGCCGCAAGGCAATCAAGGACGCCATAGAGGAAATCATTCCTGCGCCCGTACAGGTAAAGGAAGAGGAACCGGAGGTTGTAATAGCCAAGAAGGAAGAACCGGAAGTAGTAGAGGAGAAGCCGGTTGTCCCGGAACCCGTCAAATCCAAAGCAGAGGAACTGGCTCCTACACATCCTATCCTGCGTCCCAGCAACGAATACACTCCTTATACAAAGGATATGGTTATCCGCAAGATGGAGGGTGCCCTCTTTGTTTACTACGAGTTTGGCAAATCTCAGGTCAAGAACCAGATCAAGACCATTGGCGGCACCCGCGACAACACCGCCGTTCTTGATGAGATTATAGATGTTACACGCCAGATTCTTGCCGATTCCATCAGCTCTGTTAACAAGGTTCAGATTGTGGGACTTTGTTCATTTGAGGGCGGCCGATGGGGCAATGAGCGCCTGTCGCTTGCCCGCGCCCAGGCTCTTAAGAAATATGTCCAGGGCAAGCTGGATCTTCCGGATGACAAATTTGAAATTTACAGTGGTGGAGAAGCTTGGACAGACCTTCGTGACCAGCTGTCAGACCTGCTCGCCGCAGGCGGCGGAATCGGCCTTACAACCAAGCAGATACAGAAAGCCATTGATATCATCGACGAAGAGAAAGATCTTGACCGCAGGGAGGTTCTCCTGAAAGAAGCCGAAGGCGGTATAATATATAGCAGAATCAGACGCGGCTTGTTCGCCGACCAGCGAAATGCCGGCTATCTGAGGATTTATTACGATGTAAAAAATAATAACAATTAAATTCTCATATCATGTTTACCAAACTAAACAGCCTTTTAGGCGTAAGCGCCCTTGCGCTTGTGTTATTCTCCGCCTGCCAGCGTGAACCGAAGGCAGAGGATAACCCTACCTATAACAAGAATGAAAATACCGTTACGGCTAAGTTTGTCTTGAACATTTCTGCAAATAACGGTAAGGATACGAAGACAACCGAACACTATGCCCAGTTGGACAATAATTTCCTTGGAATGGAAGCCGTTCACATCCTTACTTACAAAATCCCTTACGGAGGGGCCGATAAGTTCTTTTATAACCCGCTCTATAATGGTAATCCGGTTAGTTCTACCAGGGATTATGACTTTGGCTCCTTGTTCTCTGCCGGGGATGTTGATGCAACACATTCGTCAAGGACTCTTGAGCTTGCCCTTCCTTTGGAAACCAATGCTGTTGCTATCTATGGCAAGGCATATAAAGACAAAAATTCTTCTGCTGATGATTTGCAGGGTAAAGTCACAACAACTGGCAACGTAAGTGATCTTAGATCAATTTGTTTTGGTCTTACTCCCAGGGCAACTGATGAATCCGGATACGAAGGAGCCACGTTCCTGTTCTCCAGAATGTTGACCGGCCTTATTGTTGCCGGATTGGTTAACGAAAAAAATTTCCATCTTGCTAAAATAACAAATAGTAATAACGAAGAAGTAGAGATTCCTGCCCCTACCGGACAAACTGACAGAAGTTTCCATTTCTGGTGGCCGGAGGGTTTCGATGGCTCAGGTTATACAATTGATACTGATGGTTACTATCTTGAAGGAAACGGTTCAAAAGTCGCTGATGGAAAAACAGTAACTATTGGAACGACTCAATATACATACCATACAGGGCAGGTTTCCTGGAAACAGATGGGTATAGCTTATGAGTATGCACATGACGATACTGATGCTACGAATCCTGATGTAGCTTTATATAATTTAAACAAGGAGGGCGCAACTGTAAGTCAGAGTCTTACTATGGATGCCCTTATTGAGTCTCTTGGAGAGGCTTATTCCCGTCTTGTTGACATTAAGAAAAAAGGTTCTCTTAAGGAACTCCGCGCGGGATCTGCCGGTGCTGTTTTGCGAACAATGAAGGATTTATCTGCAATCGTAGAGAAGGTAGCAAATGCCACACCTACTTCATGGCATGCAAAAGTAGCTGTCTTGATGGCACAAGAGATCAGAAGAAGGATCGCATTGTTTTTTTATGGAGCCGGTGAGGGTTTGTCTTATAAGGAGTTGGTGGGTATAGTGGAAAGCTTGCAGTCTTTTGTGTCTCATACGGACTGGGATACTTATGGAGAAAAAGTCAAGGCCCTTAACGCTAATGTTTTGCCAACTTCAACCAATGAGGGAGGATTCCCTAAAAACATCGGACTCCCTTATGGGGCAGCATGTCTGGACAGCGACAGGTATTCAAATCTGAGATATCCGGACCAGTTCAAGTATGTTAGAGAAGTGCCTGCTTATGGCATGGGAGCTGCGACATTTGATGTCTTCAATTACGTTTATCCGGCTGAACTCATGTATTATGGCAACTCTTCAATTGGGGTTTCAGACGAATCAATAAGCAGTAAATTCTCTATCCCTAGTTCTTTAACTGACTGGTTAGATTCAAGCAAGTGGGTTTCCGGATGGACGTTCCCCGGTTCTGTTAAATCCACAACACGTACAGTTGCTGTAAGGTATCCTATAAATTACGGCAGTGCCCTTCTCGAGTCAACCGTTATGTATGCGGATGGCGTGACAATACTGAAAGATAACAGAGCGGCTCTTTTTTCAAATGAAAAAGATAATGAAATAATTGTATCCGGTGAGGGTGCTACCGGCGGTTTTTCCGTAACTGGTTTTGTAATTGGCGGTCAGCCCGGCGCTGTGGGTTGGGATTATACAATCATGGCAGATCCGGAGTCGTATAGTTCATCTTATAAGTATAATGCAACAACCAAGAAGTTCGATGGTATAACCTATGGCACCTATAAATTTGACAAGATGATTTATGACAAGGTGAGCCCTGGCTTCAAAATTGGATCCACATCATCATCCAATAAGATTTATACTATTTGCTTTGATAACTATGATCCAACACTGGCTGCTGATAAGCAATCCGACGTTTACATTGCTCTTGAACTCGTAAACAATACCGGACATGATTTCTGGGGTGAGCTTAACATGGTCCGTGCTGGCGGTACCTTCTATCTTGTAGGAAAACTGGATCTTACTAAACTCAGAAATACCGGATTGCCGGAGGCTTTCAATGATCTTAGCCGAAGCGACTATCACTATCCTCCGTTTGATCCTTCTACCGGTGAAACAATCAATGCACCCCGAGTATTCATGCAGGATTTCAAGACAACAGCAAACCTTATCCTTGACGCGGACTGCTTGAAGCATGCATATGTAACTGTGCCGGACCTCCGTGCCAGCCAGGTATCACTCGGCCTTTCCATTGATGTGTCATGGCAGCCTGGTCTTGCCTTTAACGTGAAGATGGGTACACTTGAATAAAAGGTTATGACAAGTTTTTTCAAGTATCTTTCAGCTATTATCGTCTGCTTCATGGTTGCAACTTTAAGTGGTTGCAGCCTGGTAGATGATAATCTGGACAACTGCGACAGCCAGTTCAGCATAGATTATCAGCTTCGTCTTGAAACCAATATTACAACCGAGCTGCAGACAGAACTGGACTTGCAGGCAGACCTTGAAATAAGGGGCTTGCTGGAAGAATACTTGAAAAATATTTTCGCGGATTATGCCAAAGATGTAGACTTGTCTTTCTACAACGTAGAGGAACCTATGCCACGGGAAAAACATATGGTGGAGACAATGAATGCAAGCGAGAGCAGTTATACCCTTACTCTCCCTGTGCAGGATTACCGTCACTTGGCCGTGGCAAACATCAAGGAAAGTTCTGTTGTCAAGCTTAAGAACGATGACAACTGTAAAACTTCCGTTCTCTCCCTGGAGACAAGCGAAGAAATGGTTCCCCCTCATAATACTGGAATTTTTACCGCCAGGAAGGACATCCACATAGAATCCGGAAAGAATCAGCATTTCGACGTCCGGCTGTTCATGGCAAATTCAGCCTCGGCTTTGGTGCTTGATATGACTGAAGCTCAGAACATTCAGGGTATCAGTGCCATGTTGGAGGGCTTTGCGACGGAATTCAACCTTTCTGACAGCACTTATGTTTACGGTGGTAATAAATTCATAGGAGCCGATGAACTGACTACAAATGACGGAGCTACAAAGTGTTTCGCATCCGTTCATTTCCCCTCCGATGAAATTGTTAAAGCAGCAGAGCCGTATTATTGGGACTGGAGAGTATACGTAAAGCTGGATGACGGAACGATAACCGAATCAGTAATTAAGGTTTCAGAACCTATTTTACCAGGACACCTTAAGGTGCTTAAAGCAGAAGTGAAAGATACGGGAGTAGTAACCACGGATGATATGAGCGTGGGTATCTCCATTACCCTTGACTGGCACAGGGGTATTGACTTCCCGGTTGTCTTCTGATGATTAACAAATGAGAAGGTATTTATACCATAATATGCTGGCTTTTTCCTTTTCTTTGAGCATGCTTTTTACGGCATGTAACAAAGAGAACAGCGAGCCGTTGTCTCCTTCCGGAGATGACGGCATGGTTGCGGTACCTTTCTCTCTTTCGGTATCAAAAGCGGCTCCTGAAACAAAGATGACGGATGCGATTGTCCAAAAAGACAACTTCCGCGGATTGGAGTCTCTGGATATTATTCCGTTCAAGAGCAATGACGGTAGCGTAAGTCCTGATATGGAGCGTTGGGGCGCCAATTTAGCCTTGCCACAGATAGGTATTTCCAATTCTTTTGCAGACGATGCGAACGGAGGCTCTATCACAGGCTTGGTAAATACCAGCAATGCCCATCTTTACAAATCTGTGTATCTGCGTACTGCAACAAATTCCGTACTTGCATACGGAAAAGCAAAGGATGATGTTATAGTTGTTTTAGACGGAGACTCACTGTCATATAAAAAACGTAACGGGGTTTTGCGAAAGGGAGCTGACCTTACCAGGTTTACAAAACCGTCTGAGATTACTTTTTCTTTGGAGCCGTATATTACAAATCCTTCTAAGGATGACGTGTACCGTAAATGGCAAAATTCTATTGTTGGCTATTTGAATGGTATTTTAACCGCAACTATCAGTTATACAAGAGGTACTACAAAAACGACATACACGTTTAACAGAAAGGATTCATACAATTATCATCCGGGACTTGTTGCTGCTTTGGATGAGTTCACAAACGAAGGTAGGATGATGGCCGGTACTTATGAAGTCCTGGAAAAAAAGCTGACGGATTTGTATCGGACGGTGTATTATTATCTGGACGGAAACAACAGTTTGGATTATCATAATTATAATTTTTACTATGTCCGGAGGCTTTCAGAGAAGATAATTGCCGCTATCAACAAATCTGCATACGTATCTATCAGCGGTTCCGGGGTAAGTGCCACTGTTAAACTGTTAACCAAAGCCCCGGAATGTTTTGGACTTCCATACGGTATTTTTGCATTGCAGTACAGGGAAAAATCCGGGACGGTGGGTTCCGGTGCCTTTGGTGAGTCAATAGATACTCCGGGTGGAATAGGGGTGCCGGATTACAGAGTATTTTGTTATCCTCCTTCCCTTTGGTATTTTGTTAATTCCAAGGTCGTTGCAACCACTAACAAAGAAGTGACGGAGTATTACAAGTCCTCTACCGGAAAGTGGGGAAATATTCTGGAGTATTATACACAACCTTTTGTTGAAAGTGACGCCGCCGCTGCTGCTATAAAAGACCCTTTGCAGTATGGTGTTGCCAGATTGGTTATTCAGATTAACAAGACAACAACTACTGTGCTGGCAGATTCAAAGAGTAATTCTATCAGCGTAGTTAACACGAATGCTAAGAGATTCCCTTTGTCCGGAGTTATTTTTACGGATCAGAAGAGTGTGAACTATGACTTTACACCAATATCGACTGCTGATAACCAGTATATTTACGACTCAGACGTCAGCAATGCATATATAAGCTACTCAGAGACTTCACGGCCGGTTTCAGTCCTTGCTTTACAGACTGTCACGGAAAGCAATGTGCACTTTGCCTTGGAGTTTTTGAATAACAGCACCTCTACTTTCTTTGGAATTGACGGATGTGTGGTTTATCCCGGGTGCCATTTTTATCTTATAGGTGTCCTTGATTACAGCACAGCCACTCATCCTGAAGGTTCTAACCTTACCAGTGTTTTTACCCAGGACTATACAACAGAAGTGAATATAAATATAGGAAGTTTCAGGAATGCCTACACCGTGCTTCCGGATTTAAGAAATCCGGAACTTGTACTGGGTGTTCAGGCCCAAATGGAATGGAAAATGATAACTCCGGGAACAGTTATTATTAAGTAATGAAGATAGTAAGAAACATATTGCTTTTAGTTTTGTCGGCATTGTCTGTTACCTGCTGCAGCAAGCGGTTGGGACAGGAGCCGTCGCAGCTAAGCATATATGTCCGTATCCCGGAAATGACAGAGGTTAAGGCCGAATTGGGAGATGTTGCAGCAGAATTGTCCGCCGAATCCCTGATTAAAACATTGTCTATCTGGGTTTTCTTAAGCGATTATTTTGATGAAGCCCGCCCAGCCGGACACTGCCTTGGTTATATAAACCCCTCAAATGCTATAGGCCGGGATCCTTTGACTGGATTTGAAAACAGGTATTACATGAATATTGATGCGGATATTGCCAAGGCTCATCCTGCCGTTGATGTTTATGTGATTGCGAACAGGGAAGATGCTTCCATAAACAGAATCGCCTTCAGTGAAAATACTCCCAAGAGCGTTTTGGACAATTATATCCTTACCGGGAATTATTATAGTATAAATTCCGAGGGCACAGCGACTCATTCGTCCGTCCCGTCAAGCGGCTTGCCTTTTTCCGCTGTCGGAAAACATCTGCAAATGATGGGCAATTATCCGGTGATGCATGTTGAAACGTTAACTCTTACCCGTCTTGTGTCCAAGGTTCGTGTTGTAATGAGCCAGCTTGCCGATGCGGCTGGTCCCGTTGTTAATTTTGCTATAAATGATTTGTCGCTGGACGGTGGTTTGATCGGCAAGGAAGAATATGTTTTCAATGATTCTTTCGATGCCTTCAAATTAAAAAAGGCAGGAACGGCTGATGATTATATTCCTTACCGGCTTAAGTTCAGTCCGTCGGCGTACGCAGAAATAGCGCAGAATGCTGCACCGCAAGAGTATGCATATAAGTCCGGGATGACGGCACAAGAATACGAAACTCTTGTCCTAAAAGGAATAAGTGACGGAGTCCTGACAGACGTGGGCCGGTATTATTTAAGGGAAAGCGACAAAGGTCTGTCCGGCAAAATAGATTATACCATAGACGGGGTTAACGGCTCGGCTACATTTGCAATGCCGGACGGGGACACTTTCTCCAGAAACCATTCCTGGATTGTGTATATATTCTTCCTGAGGGATGAAATGAAGTTTACCGTCAGCTGGACAGACTGGCTTGACGGAGGATTTTTTAATCTTACGCAGTAATGTTAAGACGCCTTTCATATATCGTTGTTGCAGTTGCAGCCCTATCGGCTTGCAGCAGGGAAAGGCTTGCCGTGGAAGACATGGCAATTCGTTTTGGCGTCAGCTCTGTCAATATTTCCACATCCAAGGCTATAGATGAAAAGCCCGATGATTCCAGTTACCTGTTTACAGAGGGCAACCAGATTGGTGTCTTTGGCTCATGGACATCTACGGCAGGCGTAACCACCGATGTATTCAGCCACATACCGGTCATTTGCGTCGATAATGGCAACGGAACATACGGGTGGGAGTATTCTCCGCTCAAGTATTGGCGAAAAGGCGGTATTTATGACTTCAGCGCGGTTTATCCTTACAGTGTTAACAGCCAGTATGGCTCCAGCGGTAACCGCCTGGTAATCACCTATTCCATGCACGCGGACAATTACGACCTCATGGTTGCTGCCGCAGAAAGGGATTTGCGTACAGATGATGACTCATCTCCGGTTAACTTTACCTTCCGTCATGCATGTGCAGCCGTCAGGTTCCTGTTCTGCACCGACAGTGGTGTAAACAGTTACAAACTGGATAATTTCCAGCTTCAGTACCTGCATGCCGTAGGTATTCTTGTTTACAACAACGGCAATATAGATGTCAGCAACTGGAATCCGGCCGAGTTCCGTTCTCCAAGCGTTTGCGAATGGTCTGCGGAGAGCCTTGACAAGAGGATGAATATTACCACAAGTTACGAGGCCTTTGGCTCGGACGCTGCACAAAACGGCTGGGATAAATGGCTGTTTGTCATTCCCCAGAACCTGCACAATGACGTGGACGGCTTCCATCCTGCGGTACAGTTTTCTGTAAATGTGAACGATGATACAACCCCGGTTTACACCACGCTGCCGCTTCCGGAGAACTATGATGACAGCTCCGATGTGCTATGGAAGCCCGGATATATGTATACTTATCGTATAAGAATCCAGCCGAGTACGGCTACCATTACTGTTGATACTAAACCTTGGGACTCGTTCTACGTGGCTGTAGATGATATAAACTTTGACTGATGAGGCGTATCTTTAATATTTGTCTTGTTCTTGCCGCCGTGCTTGCCGTAAGCTGCAGTGGCAGGGTGGAACCCGTTGTGCCCACAGTGGAAGACGGGCAGAAGACAGGCAACCTCACCCTGAGCATCGGCAATTCCAAAATGGAAACGAAGTCGGATGAGTTGAAGGACGGGTTCACATACAATAATGTACTTGTAATCATCGCCAATAATGAGGGAGGCATCATCGATAAGGTTTATAAAGCTTATCCATATGTCCAGGGGGCGGGAGATTTGCAACACAGCGTCAGTGAGTCAGAGGTGGATGAAGACAAGATCCGCTTCAAAGACCTTAAGGTTGGTGCTTATCAGGTATATGTTTACGCCAACATCGACCATACTGCATGGCAGACAGCCGGCTCTACTGTAGAAGATATAGAAAGAGCGCTTACTGTTGGCGGCGTTGCAACATTGGACCCGGACCGCCTGCTGCGCACCCTTGCTTCGGGAGAAGTCCCCGCGGAACCGGCAACAAACATGCTGCTAACCGGTCATAAGGAGTTGTATGTGGGCGTAAGTGAAAACATTGGAGAAGTCACTCTTGTACGTCCTGTCGTACGATTCAATGTGTATGTTCATAATCATACGCCATTTACACTGACATTGAAGGACCTTTCCTTCAGCCATTTCAATGCGTCCCAGTCTTATCTGCTGGATCACAGGAATGCCGACGGAACACCCAATGTGCCTTCTACGGTAACTTACAGTTCCCTGCCAGCTTATAACAGTGCGTCTCCCAGGCAGATCGATGCCGGTAAAGAGTTGGTATACAGTACTTTGCTTTATGAGAACCAGGCAAAAGAAGATTACCGTATGTTCGCCACGGTCTCAATGGTTAACGCAGAAAGCGAAGAAATAACAAAAGAGCTTACCACAAACGGCGTGCGTCTTATTACATACGACGAGGTAGCGGCAATGGCAGAAGGTGATACAAAGACCGTGATGATAGCTTGTCCTACATCAAATGGCGGAGGCTTCTTTGGTATGGGCAATAATGCCGTATTCAGCAGTGCAGCCTATACCTTGATTGACAGTTATGAGTCCCGGGCGGAGGCAATACTGAAGGACAATCAGAACGGTATTTACTATTCACTCACGCTAAGCAGGGGCGCCGACGGAAAATTCCATCTTGGAAGAATTGTGAATTCCTCTTTCAAGGATATGTTCAAGAATGTCACAATTGGCAGTGGCAGTACAAACAATGCAGAAGACGGTCTCACCCTCGAAGAAGGCTATATTCCTACTACAAATTCGGATTATTTGATTGCAGGAGGTTTCACCGGCCGTCTGTGCCGCTTCAAAGACAGCAGTAACAGGTATTTGTATAACGACACTAACAAAATGAGAGTTGCTGCATGGTCGGAACGCGGAAACCGTATGTGGGCTTTCTATGAGGTAAGACCCAAGGGTTCCACGCTCAAATTCATTGACAACGAGACTGCCCAGGTAAAGGCTCTTTCAAGTATGACCCGCAACCAGGAGCTGAACGTAGTTATGAATGTTTATTACGAAGAGATTTTACGTGAATTCAACTTCACAGTTGACAATGTTTACTGGACGGACGGTAACGCACATAAGCCATCCCATCAATTTAATTAACAGGCCTTCATGAAAAGATTCTATAACATATTCTTTGCCATCTGCCTCCTCCTTGGTTTAGCTGTCTCCTGTATGGATGAGAGACTGCCGGAGGATTATGGGCAGGAAGGCCGTCCCGTAGACGTTGTACTGCATTTCGGCGGCAGCGGCGCCATGACCCTGGAGCCTACCAAGACGAGTCTTGGAATAGACCAGGAAAGCACCGTATACAACCTGTATGTATTCATCTTTGACAGCAGCGGTAAGAAGATTTACGGAAAATACTTTGACTATACCAACTGCTCCACTTCCGGTGCATCCACTTTCTCTGACTGGTGGGAAGTTACAAACAACTACCGGGAAACAGCGGAATCCGATCCTGTGACATCCGGTACAATCCATATGCACACTGTTGCCCGGAGCGGCTGTACCATCGTGGCTATCAGTAATATAGATGCAGAGATGGTGAATATCTCTCCGGAGCAGCTGGGTATGGTGAGCACTTATTCCGACATCTTTGGACAGAGTGCAAAACTGAACCAGCTCATTGTGTCGCGAAGCGGTTATTTCCCTATGAGCGGAGAAATTCGCAACGTGAATACAGGTGCCGATATCTCCGGAACCCTGACGCTCCACCGCCTGGATGCAAAAGTAAAATTCAGGGTGCATGTTAAAGCCGGCTCCAGAATAGCTTCCTTTACGCCTCTTAAGTGGAGGGTATGCAACCTGCCCAAGCAGGCTTATGTCCTGGAAAGAGGGGAATATTATGGGAACAGGACGCTGACTGCGGCAGAGCAGGCGAGCCTGATCGATGCGGCCGGAGTTGACGCGTCAAATTATTTTGACCTTGGAGAAACCAACTTTGAGACAGAGGAGCTGACGGATGATTGTTACTCCGGTTCTACGCTTAACAAAATCATGGTTCACGGCTTTTCTTTCTATATGTTGGAGAACCGCAAGGCCCCTAAAGCAACCCCTGCCGAAGGCTGGACGGAATACAGGTTCCGTGAGCAGCAGGACAAGAACAACAAAACAGGGGAAGGAACAAGCTATTCGACTGTTAAAAACGGGGACTTTACGTATGCAAACGAGCTTTCTCCATATGTGGTGATAACCGGACGTGTTGTTATGGACAATGTCACTTATGGGGATTCCGAGGGTGCTACGCTTAGCGGTGACGTAAAATATATAGTTCACCTTGGAGACTTCAGTGACGGCAAATATGGAGACTTCAATATCTTCCGCAACCATACATACATTTACGATATTACGATAAATGACGTAAATGATATTCGTGTCGAGGTAGAGAACAACTATGATGACAACACTGGCAACAACTTTGATGAGGGCGAGCCGGGTGCCACCGGAACTGTATCCGTCTCCATGGAAGAGATTTATACCAGTGACTCCCATTACAGTTCCCATGTGGTAACTTTCCATGCGAAAAATATTGATGCAGACAAGGTTACATGGGTTGTCCAGACTCCTTTCAACCCTTCCGGCGCAAGTCCTGTCGTTCTTGCCGACGGTACGGAGAATACCTCCGGTATAGACTTCGAGTGGGTGGAATTCCGTGTTAACGACAAAGATGATGACGGAGTTTATTTTGATGCCAAACGCCAGGTTTACAAGCCTATAACGGGTGAATTCTCTGATGGCAAGACCATGAATATCACCGGTATGGTGGCCTACCTTAAGAAACAGAAGAGGCTCTTTGATGCAGGGCTGCCGAATGACTTCGACCAGGATATTGAGAGGAACGAAGACGGTACTCCCAAATTGAACGGAGAGGGCCAGACAATACCTAATCCTAAAATATCCGTAACAGCGTTTGTCAACGAGTATTACTACGAGAAAAACCCTATTACGGGAGATTATCAGAAAGCACTTTGGAAGAGTTTCGTCAACCAGCCGATGCGTTTTATGCACATCCTGTCAGAGACTAAAATTTCTGCCGACGGCGAAAGCCGCATCATCGGATCGTCATTTACCATTCAGCAAAAGTCCATCCAAAGTATCTATAATATCGACAATCCCAATCTGGAATCTGCCTGGGGTTGTGAGCATGTTACGGATCAGCTGGAGGAAGGCAAGCGAAAATACAATGTCAATACATCCAGCCAGGACAGGGGCAATACCAGCCTTACCAACGGCCGTTTAAATTCCGTGAAGGAATGGGGTTTGGTAGATAAGAATGGAGCAAACAGCATTATGGGTGATATCACGGAGGCAAACGCATATTGGGAAACCTATATGAACCTTCAGGCAGAGAATGAAACCCCTATTATGCTGGACGCATACCAGTACCTGAGATACAGCTGTATGTCCAGAAACCGAGACAATAACGGTAACGGTCTTATTGACCAGGATGAAGTCCGTTGGTACATGGCCGCTTCCAACCAGCTGATAGGCCTGTTCATGGGCGGTTATGGCATTGAGGGTGCGGCGCGTCTCTACCAGCGTTCGCTCCAGGAGCGCCAGAGTACCGACGCAGAGGTTTGGCGCCAGCACGTAATTGCCAGTACCCGTTATCCGGGAAGAAACAACAGTAACAACAACGCCCGTGTATCCTGGGCAGAGGAGGGAGTTAACGGAAGTGATATCAGCTTCACGGACAGGGGCTCCGGTGCCACTACATATTTCTCTACCCGCTGCGTCCGCAACCTTGGATACGATGCAGAGAACAATTGCGACCTTACCGATTCTCCTTTGACCTCCGAGCCGGAAAACTATATCCAGGTAAGACGTATGCGCAATGGAGAGGAGTATCCTTTGGTTAACCCCTCTACAGGCAAGAACCAGGCATGGGACAAGTACGTTTACTATGAGTTTGACTGTTCCCGTATCAACGAGGCGTCGCTTCGCTATTACACCGACAGGGAACTTGTTCCGCACGACGAGAACGATGAGGCCGCTTGCCTGTACCGTAAATTCGTGGTAGCCTCCAAGGCAGATTCAGAGACACGGCCCACTTCTACGATAAACGGCTATGACGCACATTATATCAACCAGTTGAACGCTTATCTGGACGACACCAACAACATTGGTGAGAATCCGTTCTGCCCTACCGGGTACCGCTTGCCAAACGTTCGTGAAGATGCTGTTCTGTGGAGCTTTATTCCATCTACAGACTTCGGAAGTTTCCTTCAAGGTGTTGTTAACCACTCCCGTACGCACTGGTCTTTTGGCGTGAGTGGAGTAAACAACAAGAGACAAGGCAAGAACTTCTGGGGATGGGCTATCAATAACGAAAAGATGCTTATGGCCATTGCCAATAACAACAGCACCAACTATCTCCGCTGCGTCAAGGACGTTAAAGACTGATGGATAAACTTTTTATTATTGACGGCCACGCCCTGATCTTCAGGATGTACTACGCATTCGCGCGTCATCCTATGATTAATTCCAAGGGCGCAGACATGTCTATACTCTTTGGCTTCACCAAATATCTGATGGAGCTTATCGACAAGCGCAAGCCGGATGGGCTGGCGGTAGCCTTCGACCCCCCGGGCGGCACTTTCCGCAATGAATTATATCCCGCCTACAAGGCTAATCGCACGGAGACTCCGCAGCTTGTAATTGATGCACTGGAGCCCCTAAAAGAGCTTTGCGGCGCGCTTAATATACCCGTGTTGATGGTTCCGGGCTTCGAGGCCGACGACGTTATCGGTACTGTTGCAAAACGCTTTGCGAGTGCTGATAATCAGGTGATTATGGTAACTCCGGACAAGGATTACGGCCAGCTGGTAGAAGACAATATCCTTCAGCTTAAACCTGGCAAAGGAACGGGGGAGGACGAACTCTTCGGCCCTGCGGAGGTGTGTGCCAAGTATGGTATCCAGACCCCGGCTCAGGTTATAGAAATGCTCACCCTTTGCGGTGATGCTTCTGACAACGTGCCCGGCGTCAAAGGCGTAGGGGAGGTTGGTGCGGCAAAGCTTATTGCCAAATACGGTAGCGTGGACGGTATCTATGCCCATTTGGACGAGCTTTCCGCCCGTCAGCAGGCTATGTTCCGCGAGGCGGAAGACCATATCGCTCTTAGCCATCAGCTGGTAACTATCAAGACCGATGTCCCGGTTGAGGTTACGGCCGCTGATCTTGCCTTCACCGGCAAGTACCAGCCCCTGGCTGCAGATCTTTTTGGAAAATACGAGTTCGGCTCGCTTAAAAAGTATATTGCCGGCACAGTAGAGGCCGAACCTTCGGCCAGTCAGAGCCTGGAATACGATATTGTCCCATCCAAGGGATTCAAGCACCTTACGGCCATAGGCCTGGGCTGGAGCCATGGCGGCGACGGCCTGTTGCTGCGTGCGGCAGCGATGGTGAACGGCAGTGTCAAGGTATGTGACGGAGACGTCCCTGCCCAACTTATGGCAGACCCCAAGGTGGCAAAATACGGCTATGGCTTAAAGAAACTCCGCAACCTGCTTCTTGAAGAAGGCAAAACTCTTGAAGGCAGGATGT
The DNA here is from genome assembly GCA_900314395.1 of uncultured Prevotellaceae bacterium. GTDB lineage: Bacteria > Bacteroidota > Bacteroidia > Bacteroidales > UBA932 > Cryptobacteroides. The sequence continues at coordinate 19,133 of OMVB01000009.1, forward strand.
ACGACATTGAGCTTATGCACTACCTGATTAATCCGGAGCAGGACCATAGTGCCGAGGTTCTTTCTGCAAGCCTTTTGGGTATCAGTATAAATGAAGAGCCGCAGAGCGAAGGTGGCCTTTTTGCCGATGTCTCAAAGGAAGAGGAAGAAGATGTCTGCCGTCAGGCGGCACTTTGCTCCCTTTTAGGACCGACAGTGCTTAAAGAATTGAGGGATAGTTCTTTGGACTATCTTTACAACGATATGGAAGAGCCTCTTTCCCGCGTGCTGGGAAAGATGGAAAGGACTGGCGTAAAGGTGGACCTTGGCTCGCTGGAAGAGTTTGCCCAGGGGCTCCGCGAGGAGATTTCCCTGCACGAATCCCGCGTGAGGGAGCTTGCCGGGGACAGCAGCCTTAACGTGTCTTCCCCCAAGCAGGTGGGCGACGTTCTCTTTGACAAACTGCGCCTTGACCCCAAGGCGAAAAAGAGCGCCCGCGGCAGCTACTCCACAGACGAAACCACGCTGACGGACCTGTACGACAAGCATCCCATCATCGGCGAAATATTGGAATACAGGGCCGCCAAAAAGCTGCTCTCTACATACATCGATCCGCTTCCCGGGTATATTTCACCCAGGGACGGACGAATCCACACAACCTTCAACCAGGCCCTTACCGCAACCGGAAGGCTGTCGTCATCGAACCCAAATCTCCAGAATATCCCCATCCGCACAGAGCGCGGAATGCAGATACGCAAGGCCTTTGTCCCCGGGACGCCGGACGGCGTAATACTGTCGGCCGATTATTCCCAGATAGAGCTGCGTATAATGGCCCACCTTAGCGGAGACCCGCATATGGTGGCAGCATTCAAGGACGGACTTGACATTCATGCTGCCACGGCCGCCAAAATTTACGGTGTGCCTGTTGCCGATGTCACCACGGAGCAGCGCAGGGTGGCCAAAACGGCCAACTTCGGAATCATCTACGGCATATCGTCGTTCGGGCTGGCGCAGAGGCTCCATATCTCCCGGACGGAGGCAAAGGGCATCATCGACGACTATTTTGCAGCCTTCCCGCGTGTGCTGGAGTTTATTGAATCCTGCAAGGAAGGAGCCCGCAAGGAGGGTTTTGTAAAGACAATGTTCGGACGCAGGCGCTACCTGCCCATGATTAATTCCTCCAACAAGACAATGAGGGAGCTTGCAGAGCGCAACGCGGTGAACGCCCCTATCCAAGGCACCGCGGCCGACATCATCAAACTGGCCATGATAAGCGTTGACAAGAGGATGCAGAAGGAGGCCCTCTCAAGCAAGATGGTCCTGCAGATTCACGACGAGCTTCTCTTCGATACCATAGCTGCGGAGAAAGATTTTCTTCACGATTTGGTAAAGGAAGAAATGGAAAATGTTTTAACTTTGTCCGTACCTCTTACCGTAGAATGTAATTATGGCAAAAACTGGCTCGAAGCTCACTGATTGGTCTGAGACTGACCTTATAAGAGCTGCCCTGGAAGGGGAGTCCGCAATGTCCCAGGCCGCGTTTTACACCTTGTATACGCGGTACAACAAGGGCGTGCGCTCGCATATCGCCCGCTATGTGAAGGACGAGCAGGAAATAGAGGATATCTGCATGGAGAGCTTTGCAAAGGCGTTCAAGCAGCTTTCTACCTATAAGGAGGACAACCGTTTTTCTACCTGGCTGTTCAGGATAGCCCGCAACACGGCCTTTGACCACAAGAGCCATGAGAAGGCGCGCACTCACAAGTCGGTCCGCCTGACGATAGACTATTCCGCCCTGGAGCATGTGGACATCCCGTCAGAGGACGACAGCCCGGAGGAGGAAGTGATAGGCACCCAGGACCATGAAAGCTTCCTGGACTGCGTTGAGGCACTGCCGGACCTGTACCGGGATGTGGCCAGATACTGTTTTATCGACAATCTTGGATATAAGGAGATTGCGGAAAAGACAGAGCTCCCCATAAATACCGTAAAAACCCGTATCAAAAGAGCCAAAGCTTTGGTAATCAAGCGAATGGCAGAGGAGGAACAGGACTGATGACTTATCAGGAATTTGAAAATACCGTTACCGGCCTGCTGGGCCCGATGGACGCTCTTGCAAAGGAGCGTTTCGTTGCTATGGACGCCCTGTACCGGGACTGGAACGCAAGGATAAATGTTATTTCCAGGAAGGATATGGACGGCTTATACGAGCATCATATCCTGCATTCGCTGGCTATTGCGGTTTATCTTAAGACTGTGTTGCCGGATGAGTTCGCACGCTGGGCCGACGGCTCCGCGAGTATCCTTGACGTTGGCACGGGAGGCGGCTTCCCTGGTATTCCGCTGGCGGTTTTGTTCCCCAAGGCCAAGTTTACCCTATGCGATTCCGTGGGAAAGAAGACGATTGTTGCCGGCGCGGTTTCCAAGGCGCTGGAACTGTCTAATGTCCAAGTGGTTAACGCCCGCGCAGAGAGCCTGCCGCAGAAGTACAACTATGTGGTTTCCCGCGCCGTGGCGGCCCTGACAGATTTTTATCCCTGGGTGAAGGACCGTTTTACCGGCAGGATCCTGTATCTTCGCGGGGGAGACATCGCGGCAGAGATAGGGGAGCTGGCGGGGCGCTTCCGTCTTAAGACGGCCGGGATTGGCGTTTGGCCCGTCTTTGGCGCCCTTAGCGGGGAGTATTTTAATGAAAAATGGCTTGTAGATATTAAGAAATAATGACACCATTCCTGTACCAGGTAGCACGGCATTATCTTGCGGAAGGGATATCGGACAAATGTCTGGTATTCCCCAACAGGCGCTCCATAGTGTTCTTTACCAAGCACTTGCGTACGCTTGTGGCTGCCGGCGGCGGGAAGCCGGTCATAATGCCCCGGATGCTTACGGTGGCGGATTTCTTCGGGCAGCTGTACGGTGCCCCGGTGGCGGACAAGGTGTCTTTGATTCTTGAACTTTACGACGTTTACAGGGAACTTTACCCCAGAGCTGAATCCCTTGACGATTTTATTTTCTGGGGCGATGTCATCCTGTCCGATTTCTCCGATACGGACAAGTATCTGGTGGATCCGAAGCAGCTTTTTACCAATGTGGCGGACCTTAAGGCCATTGAGGACACGTATGAGTACCTGTCCCCGGAGCAGCGTACTGCCGTGGAGCAGTTCCTGCGGCATTTTAAGAATGAGATTTCTCCGCACGGTCGAAATGACAACGTTGTCATGTCGAGCGAAGCCGAAGGGTCTCCTTCCGTAAAGGAACGGTTCATTGGGCTGTGGAACATCCTGCTGCCGCTTTACGAGGGCTTCCGCGAAGCCCTGGCGGCCAAGGGCCTTGCTTACGACGGCATGGTTTACCGCAGTGTGGCCGATGCCTTCAAGGACGGCTCCGCGGCGGACATAATGGCCGGGAAATTCCCCGGCACAGGCCGCTTTGTCTTTATAGGCCTGAATGCCCTTAACGAGTGCGAGCGCCTGGTACTTAAGCGTTTACGTGACTGCGGCCTGGCTTCATTCTGCTGGGATTACTGCGGCTCCATGATAAAGGACAAGGCAAACCGGTCTTCCTTCTTCATGGACAAGAACATTGCCGATTACCCAATGGACTGGGCCCTGGAAGAGGTGACCGAAGTCCCTCAGGTCAATGTAATAGCGGTTCCCTCTGCCGTAGGGCAGGCGAAGTTGCTGCCCACCCTTGTCCGGGACCCGGAAGATACGGCCGTAGTGCTGCCTGAGGAGTCCATGCTGCTGCCCGTACTCAATTCTATCCCGGATACCGTCCGGGACGTGAACGTTACCATGGGAATGCCGCTTACAGGTAGCCAGACCCATGCTCTGATGCACGATATAACCTTGCTGCAACTGCATCTTCGCAAGTCCGGCGACGAGTGGTACTTCTACCACAAATATGTCTGGAACATACTCTCCGGAGGCATTTTCAAGAAACTGCTTACGGAGCAGGACGTGCAGGAGATGTCAAGGCTCAAGGCTGCCGCCAAATTTTACATCCCTCAAAGCGATTTTTCTGCCTTCAGCGACTTTGTGCAGGCTGTTTTCACCCCGGTGGTGAAGGATGCCAAGGCAGCATCGGCAAAGAATATAAAAGAATTTGAATCATATCTGGAGGGCGTTGTCCGCACTGTTGCGCCGATGATGCTGGAGGTTCCGGACCTTGCCGCTGAACTGGAGTTTGCAAAGCGCTGGCTGGACAGCGTATTGCGCCTGAAGCCAAAGACGCTGGAAATCCAGCCCGCCACCTACGTGCGCCTGCTGGGACAGATTCTGTCCATACAGGCGGTCCCGCTGGAGGGCGAGCCACTGGGCGGCCTGCAGATAATGGGCCCGCTGGAGACCAGGGCGCTGGATTTTGGCACTGTAATCCTGCTCTCCTGCAACGACGGCGTATTCCCGCGCCACAGCGTCAGCCCTTCCTTTGTTCCGCCGCAGCTCCGCAAGGCCTTCGGCCTGCCTACATACGAGTTCCAGGATTCAATCTGGGCGTATTACTTCTATCGCATGATATGCCGCGCCGGTACCGTCTGGCTGCTGTACGACACCCGTACGGAAGGCGTCGTATCGGGAGAGGAAAGCCGTTATATAAAGCAGCTCCGCTACCACTTCCGCCTGCCAATCAAGACTTACACCACCACTTCCGGCGTAAGCATCCACGACTATGAGCCGCCTACTGACAAGCCCGCCGACATTGAGCAGATACTTAAGTCTAAACACTTGTCTGCCAGCTCGTTGCAGAACTATCTCAAGTGCCAGGCCATGTTTTATTATGCGTCTGTGTTGCACCTGAAGCCGGAGGACGAGGTCTCTGAATCCCTGGATGCCGGTATGTTCGGCGACGTTTACCACAGCACCATGGAGGCCCTTTACCTGAGGGCCGGGCAGTGGCTGACCGTCCCGTTCCTGGACGGCCTTTTAAAGGATAAGGCTGCCATCCGCGGCATCATCGGCGAAACCATAAAAAGAAGAATCAATACCGTAGAGGTGACGGGGCGTAACCTGGTGCACGAGGATATAATCTTCGAGTATGTAATAAAGACCCTGGAACTTGACAGGGAACTGGTGGAAAAGAATGGGGAGATAGAGATCCTGGGCCTTGAGAAAGAGGAATACTGGAACTGGAACGGCTTCCGTTTTTACGGCAAGATAGACCGTCTGGAGCGCTTCCGGGACGGAACAATCCGCGTTGTGGATTACAAGACGGGCGGTGTCAAGGACGAGGATATCTCCATCACGGACGACAATGCGCAGGAGGTTATAGACAATCTTTTCGGTGACGACAGTTCCAAGCGTCCCAAGATTGCCTTCCAGCTTTTCCTGTACGATATGTACGTGCAGAAGTACCTGCGCCAGGGAGAGGGTCTGATAAACAGCATTTACCCTGCCCAGAAGCTGTTCACCAAGGGAATTGTGGAGGCTCCTGTGAGCAACGCTTTCTGCTCTCTTATGAAGAACCGTCTTACCTCGATGCTTGCGGACATTACGGACCTTTCAAAGCCGTTTACGCGTACGGAGGACAGGGCCCGTACCTGCATCTATTGTGATTTTAAAAACATTTGCGGCCGATGATAAGAATACTTCGTTCCAGTGCGGGTTCAGGTAAGACCTTCAACCTTGCAAAGACATATATCCGGCTGCTTCTTTCCAGCGACGATCCTTTTGCATACAGGCATATTCTTGCCGTGACCTTCACCAACAAGGCTACGGCAGAGATGAAAAACCGTATCCTTAAGGAGCTGGATATCCTTGCCAGGGAACCGCAGAAATCGAATTACATAGAGGACTTTGCAAAAGAGTTCGGCGGGCGGGAAAAGGTTCAAAAGAAGGCCTCTGAGTCGCTTAAGAAGATACTTCACGACTATGCGGCGTTCTCTGTCAGCACCATCGACAAGTTTTTCCAGCAGGCGTTGAGGGCCTTTGCGCGTGAGCTGGGGCAGTTCTCTACCTATCAGATAGAGCTGGACCGCAAATCGCTGCTTAAGGAGAGCTCTGAAAGGGTTCTTGAATCCATCGGCTCTTCAGATGAGGCAAAAGGGGTGCGCAAATGGCTCAAGGATGCGCTTCTGGACCAGATAAAGCAGGACAAGAAACTTTCCATAGAGGATGTGCTGCATAAAAAGGCCGGCCGGCTTAAGTCAGAGGAACTGCGGGAGGTGCTGGAGCAGATGGGACTTACCAAGGAACAGGTGTTCTCACGGGAGTACCTGGAGTCTGTACGCAAGTCCTGCTCAAAGATAATTTCGGATTACAACAAGGATGCCTCCTCTTGTGAGCAAAGAGTGTATGAGACGGCTAAACTGCTTTATTCACAGATATATACGCTTGGACTTGCAGTGGAACTGGAGCGTCAGTTCAAGGCGCTTCTTGAAGAGAAGAATGTAATAAGTCTTGACGAGTCCAACCTTGCTTTGCGCAATATCATTGCGGGAAGCGACGCTCCGTTTATTTATGAGAAACTGGGCGTACGATTCCAGGATTTCCTGTTGGATGAGTTCCAGGATACGTCTACTATCCAGTGGGAGAACTTCCGTCCGCTTTTGGAGGAAAGCGAGGCTACAGGCGGCTCCAACCTTGTTGTTGGAGATGTTAAACAGAGTATTTACCGTTGGCGTGGCGGCGACTGGCATCTTCTGGCCGGCGGAGTGAAGTCTGATTTCCCGGATGCCGATGACTCCCATCCTCTTAAGGAGAACTGGCGCAGCCTGAGGGCTATTGTAGAGTTCAACAATGCCTTTTTCCCCTTTGTGGCACGCGCCCTTGACACCCAGTACGGTGATTCCCATATTATTCAGGATATTTATGCCGATGTCTGCCAGGAGGTTTGCACCACAGACAAGGCTCCGGGTTATGTAAAATGCACCTTCTGCGAGGGTAAGAAGGCCTCTGAAAAAACAAATGCCCAGCTGGAGGAAATTCTCCGGTCTGTCCGGGATGCCCAGGACGCCGGCGCTGCTTACGGACAGATTGCGGTTCTTGTCCGTAAGAACGACGAAGGTTCCAAGGTGGCTTCTTATCTGGCTGCTAACGGGATTCCGGTGATATCGGACGATTCCATGATGGTCAAGTCTTCCGTTACCGTAAGACGCCTTGTTTCTTTGCTTTACAGTGTAGAGAACAAGGAGAACCGCGTGAACCATTATTTGGCAGAATCGCTGGGTATAGATATTCCGGATCATTATGATTCCCTGTATGGCCTGGCAGAAGAGCTCCTGCGCCGCCTGAAGGCTTCCGATGAGGCCTTGTTCAACAGTGAAGTGCTTTATATCCAGTCGTTTATGGATTTGCTTCTGAGCTGGTATTCGTCCAATGGCAATTCCTTGAGCGCTTTCCTTGAGTACTGGACGGAGAAGAATAAGGATGATAATAAACAGATTCCGATGATTTCTTCCCCGGAGGGCGTGGATGCTGTCCGTATCATGACTATCCACAAGTCCAAGGGCCTGGAGTTCCCGTATGTCATTTTCCCGTTCGCAGGAAAGGATTCGCTGTTTGCCAGCAAGACTACCAGCAAGTGGTGCACTCCTGATGTGAAGGGAACTGCCCTGGAGGGTTTTGCGCCGGGTGTTTTTGACGTGGATATGTCTTCCAAGACTACGGAGACGCTGTTCTCCGGTAGTTTCCGTAAGGAGCTGCTGTTGCAGTATATAGACAATATCAATACTTTTTATGTTGCCTTGACGCGTGCAGAGAAGGTTTTGCATGTGATTGCTCCCATGCCGGCGGCTACTTTTACGGGTTCAGCGGTTAAGAAGGCGGCCAAGGGAGAGCTTCCAAAGAACGGTTTCAAGACTTTTGCGGAGCTTCTTTTCTGGTTTACAAACGGTCTTCACCCGGATATGGGCCAAATGTACGACTTTGCAGCTTCTAAGAAGGAGCCTGCGGACACGTCCGGGAATCTTCCTGCGACTTTTGAGAGCTGGCCTATCCGTGGCCGTATGCGCGTTGGCGGCGACGCTGCGGAGCTGTTCTCCCGTTCGGAGGGTGATGTTGAGCTTCCGGTGCGCCTGAAGGGTATTGTTATGCATAAGATTCTGGCCGATGTTTCTGTGGCCCGGGATCTTCCGGCGGCCGTTGAGCGGGCTGTTGCGGCCGGTTTGGTGGAGGCTTCGCTTGCCCCGGATTACCTTTCCAAACTCCGCTCTGCCATCGACTCCGTATCAAACTACCACTGGTTTGATGACCCGTCTGTGTACCCTGAAAGCCAAAAAATAAGGGTCCATGGCCTTCAGGGTACACAG
>OMVB01000015.1 GCA_900314395.1 uncultured Prevotellaceae bacterium
TCTCAAGACCGCTGCGGAAGCAAAGATTACACTTTTCTTTGCTGATGTCGATGCCAACATAGATTTTTTTCATAACTTGCACTGCTTTTTAAGCGGACAGTGGGCCGTCGATCCGTCACCTACAAACCTTATTGCTACTAAGGATATTCTTATTCAGGTCCTGGATCAACGGGCCGGGCGGTGCAAAAAATATAGTCGGGTCTTACCCATTTGTACCAATTGAGAACCGCCCGGCTCCATTGTCCTTTACATTAAACTTTCATAAACGGCACAAATTTACTAACTTTGCTCTCACTAACCTTGGTGCAGAGAACTACACTGCAAATCTAAGGTTTGTACGATAACATTAAAACTATGAATTTTCTGCTTTCGACCATAGTAGCTCTTTCAGCTTTTACAAGTTACGTTCAGCCGTTTGTGGGTACGACCAATTTCGGGGCGTGCAATCCGGGGGCGGTGGTTCCGGCAGGGATGATGAGCGTGAGCCCCTTCAACGTGATGGGCTCCGACCTTAACACCTGGGACAAGGACAGCCGCTGGTGGAGCACCCCGTATGTGTTTGAAAACAGGTTCTTTACGGGCTTTTCCCATGTGAACCTGAGCGGCGTGGGCTGCCCGGATGCCGGGGCGCTGCTCACAATGCCAACCACAGGCCCGCTTCAGGCAGACTACCACGCCTACGGCAGCGAATACGTTAATGAGCAGGCAGAGCCCGGCTATTACAGCCTGGACCTTTGCGCCACCGGAATCAAGGCAGAAGCTACAGCCACACTAAGAAGCTCCATCGAGCGTTACACCTTCCCCGCTGGCCAGGCCAACATCCTCCTTAACCTTGGAGAAGGCCTCACCAACGAAACCGGCGCTGTAGTACGCCGAATCAGCGACACAGAAATAGAAGGAATGCGCTTTGCCGGCACCTTCTGCTACAACAGCCAGGCCGTCTTCCCAATCTATTTTGTAATGCGGGTAAGCAAGGCACCGTCGGCCCAGGGCTTTTGGAAAAAACAGCGTCCGATGACCGCAGAAGCAGCCTGGGACTCCGACGCCGGCAAGTATAAAATCTACACAAAATACGGCCGCGAGCTGGCCGGCGACCAGATTGGCTACTGGTTCACCTTTGCCGATGTCGCCGCGGGCGAGCAGATCCAGGTGCAGATGGGCGTTTCCTTCGTCAGCTGCGAAAACGCCCGGGCCAACCTGGACGCAGAGCAGGGCGGCTTCAATTTTGACAAAGTCCGCGCCGATGCCCATGAAACCTGGGAGCAGGATCTTGGCCGCATCAAGGTGACAGGCGGCACGGAAAAACAGAAGCAGGTGTTCTATACCGCCCTGTATCACGCCCTTATCCATCCTTCCGTACTCAGCGACGTAAACGGGGAATATCCCCTCATGGAAAACCGTGGCACCGGCCGCGTAGAGGAAGGCCACAAAAGATACAGCGTATTCTCCCTCTGGGACACCTATCGCAATGTCCACCAGCTGCTTACGCTGGTTTACCCGGAGCGCCAGGCAGACATGCTGCGCTCCATGGTGAACATGTACAAGGAATGGGGCTGGATGCCCAAATGGGAACTCTTCGGCCGGGAAACCTTCACAATGGAAGGCGACCCGTCCATTTGCGTTATAACCGATTCCTACCTTAAAGGCCTGAAAGACTTTGACGTCCAGGCCGCTTACGAAGCCTTTGTCAAGAGCTCCAACACCCAGGGTGCGCAGAATCTTATGCGCCCCGATGCCGACCCTTACAACAGCCTTGGCTACATCCCCGTAGGCTGGTTTGCCGCCGACTTCTCCGGAGACAACTCCGTCTCCCATGCGCTGGAGTACTATGTGGCGGACAACGCCCTGTCCTTGCTGGCATCGGCTTTAGGAAAGGCCGATGATGCCAAACTGTTCAGGGACAGATCTTTAGGATATCGGCATTATTATGACAAAGAAAGCGGAGCGCTCAGACCCGTCGGCAAAGACGGCAAATTCATCACACCGTTCGACCCTAAAGACGGGGCGGACTTCAGCAACGCAGTAGGCTTCCACGAGGGATCGGCCTGGAATTACACCTTCTATGTGCCCCACGATGTTAAAGGCTACGCAAAGCTGATGGGCGGCCAAAAGGCCTTTGTAAACAAGCTCCAGAAGGTCTTTGACGACGGCCTCTACGACCCCGCAAACGAGCCCGACATCGCATATCCATACCTCTTCAGCTACTTTCCCGGCCAGGAATGGCGCACAGCCGCAGAGGTTGACAAACTGCTGGACAAATACTACACAACGGCTCCCGACGGCATCCCCGGCAACGACGACACCGGCACCATGAGCGCCTGGGCCGTGTTCTCCATGATGGGCTTTTACCCGGACTGCCCCGGAGTGCCGGAATACACCTTCACAACCCCGGCCTTCGACCGCATAGAGATTACCCTTGACAAGGCCCTTTACGGGGCGGACAGGCTGGTAATCACCAAGACCCCCGGCCGCCGGATAAAAAGCATCACCTCCGGCTGTGAGAGATACGGCTTCCGCATCGGGCATCGTGCGCTGGTGAGCTCAGGAACAATAGACTTTAATTGCAAATAAAACCACAACTATATGAAATTTAAGTACTTACTCCCTATTCTTGCAGTCGTAGCCTGCACCACGGCTCCTAAGAGTGAAGAGTCTTACACAAGCTATGTGAACACCCGCATAGGCTCCGGCGGACACGGCCATGTATTCGTGGGCGCAAACGTTCCCTTCGGAATGGTTCAGGTAGGCCCTACCAGCATTCCCCAGGAGTGGGACTGGTGCTCCGGCTACCATAACAGCGACTCCACCGTAATCGGCTTCTCACATACCCACCTGGAGGGTACCGGAATCGGCGACCTCTTTGACGTTACCCTTATGCCGGTTGTAGGCGAGGTAACCTATGCCCGCGGAAAAGAGGAAAAGGGCGTCCAGTCCGGCCTCTGGTCTTATGCAGACCGCACACAGGAGGTTACAAAGCCCGGCTATTACAGCGTTCCGCTCACCCGTTTCGGCATTAAGGCAGAGGTGACGGCAACCAATCGCGTTGGAATGCACCGCTATACCTTCCCCGCCGCAGAAGACGCAGCAATTGTTATAGACCTTGAAAACGGTGGCTGCTGGGACATGGCATACGAGACCGGCTTCAATTACTACGAGGGCACCAATTCCATAAGCGGATGGCGCCATTCCACCGGCTGGGCAAAGAACCAGAAAGTCTTCTTCTCTGCAGAATTCAGCAAGGACGTCAAGAATGTAGAGATTATCAATATCCAGAAAGGCCCCCGCGAGCTCCCGCTTTACGCCAGGGTCAATTTTGGCAAGGTAGAGGCCGGCGAGCAGATTCTTGTAAAGGTGGGCCTCTCTGCAGTGGATGTAAACGGCTCACAGGACAACCTGGACACAGAGCTCCCCGGATGGGATTTTGACGCTACCGCCCAAGCTGCCGATGCCGCCTGGAACAAGGAACTTGGCAAAGTGAAGGTATCGCCGGAGGACCCTGAGGCCCGCACCATTTTCTACACCGCCCTGTACCACACAATGATTCACCCCGGAACCTTCTGCGACACAGACAAAAAGTACCGCGGAGCGGACGGTGAGGTTCATCTTGCAGACTTTACCAATTACACGATATTCTCTTTGTGGGACACTTACCGCGCCCAGATGCCGCTTCTTAACATCCTTCACCCGGACAAGGCGGACGACATGGCGGGTACCATGCTTCACATTTACAACGAGTACGGCCAGCTTCCCGTATGGCACCTCTGGGGCTGCGAGAACTACTGCATGGCCGGCAACCCCGGTGTAATCTCCCTGGGAGACGCCATTGTCAAGGGCTACAAGGGCTTTGACGTGAAGGCCGCCTTTGAGGCCATGAAGACTTCCGTCATGCTGGACGACCGCGGCCAGGACCTTCGCAAGAAGTACGGGTTCATTCCTTCAGACCTTTACAATGAGAGCGTTGCCAACGATATGGAATATGCCATTGCCGATGGTGCCGTGGCCAACACCGCCGCCTACCTTGCAGCCAACGCTGCCACAGAGGAAGAGCGAAACGCTTATAAGGCCGATGAAGCGACTTTCCGCGAGCGCAGCCACTCTTACCGCAATTACATGGACAAGGAGACTCTCCTTGCCCGCGGACGCCTGTCCGACGGCAGCTGGCGCACTCCTTTCCATCCGCTCCTGTCTAATCATCGTGAGCAGGATTATATGGAGGGCAATGCCTGGCAGTACACCTGGCTGGCTCCCCAGGACTTTGACGGCCTGGTAGAGTTCTACGGCAGCAAGGAAAAGCTTGTAGAGCGCCTTGATACCTTGTTTGCCCAGCCTTCTATCATCGAAGGAGAAAACGCTTCCCCGGATATTTCCGGTCTTATAGGGCAGTACGTTCACGGCAACGAGCCCAGCCATCATATCATTTATTTCTATTCGATGGCCGGCGCACCCGCAAAGGCTGCGGACAGGGTACGTGAGGTTTACGAGACCATGTACTTCAACAACGACAACGGTCTTGCGGGCAATGAGGACGAGGGCCAGATGAGCGCCTGGTATGTTCTTTCCGCCATGGGCTTCTATCAGGTTGAGCCTGCCAGCACGCAGTTCTGGTTTGGCATGCCGCGCTTCCGCGAAATGGAGGTTGCCGTTGCAGGCGGCACTTTGTCTATAAAGTGCACCGGCAAGGGCAAGTACATCCAGAGCGTGGCCCTGAACGGCGCGGCTTACGACAAGGGTTATATTGACTTTGCCGATATCACTGCCGGTGGCACCCTGGAGTTTACGTTGGGTGACACTCCTGTTTGTTGGTACTAATGAGATGTTTCGACTTCGCTCAACATGACAAGGGGTTGTCATTTCGACCGAGCGAAGCGAGTGGAGAAATCTCAAAACAATCAAGAATTATGTATCCTCTGAAATTTAAACCGATATTCAAGACAGTGGTCTGGGGAGGGGAGAAGATAGCTCCCTTCAAGGGCATCGAAACAGACCAGAAACATATAGGGGAAAGCTGGGAACTCTCCGGGGTGTCCGGCAATGAATCCGTGGTTGCAGAAGGCCCTCTGGCCGGCAAGACCATAGCAGAACTGGTACGCGAGTACAAGGGCGCCCTGATAGGGGAGAAGGTTTATGCGGCCACCGGCGACGAGTTCCCCCTGCTTATCAAGTTCATCGATGCAAAAAGCGACCTTAGCATTCAGGTTCACCCCAATGACGAGCTGGCCGCAGTGCGCCATAACGGCTCCAAGGGCAAGACGGAAATGTGGTACGTAGTGGCCGCGGACCCCGGCGCCCACCTCCTGGCCGGCCTTAAGGAGGCCATCACCCCGGAGGAGTATGCCCGGCGCGTTGCCAACGATACTATCACAGATGTGCTTGCAGACCATCCGGTAAAGGCCGGGGACGTGTTCTTCCTGCCTGCCGGCCGCATCCATGCCATCTGCGGCGGCTGCTTTATAGCAGAAATCCAGCAGACATCGGACATCACTTACCGCATCTATGATTATGGCCGCCTGGGCCTTGACGGCAAGCCCCGCCAGCTGCACACAGAGCTTGCCAAGGATGCCATCGACTACAAGGTTTATCCGGAGTACAGGACTGATTACCAGCCTGTTAAGAATAAAGAAGTTGAGGTTGTAAGCTGCAAGTATTTCACTACTTCCGTTTACCAGCTGGACGCTCCTGTAGCCAAAGACCTTTCTGGAATCGACTCCTTCATGGTTGTAATGTGCGTCGCCGGTAGCGGAAGCCTCTCTTGTCATTCTGAGCGTAGCGAAGAATCTCTCCCCCTCCGTCAGGGCGAGACCGTCCTCATCCCGGCATCGGCCACAGGCGTAACCTTTACCCCATCGGCAGAAGGCCTCACGCTTGTCACAAGTTATATCAAGTAGTTTAAAATGGTGCCCTTGTCTGTGTTTTCCATTGACCTGCTGTCAGAACACCTGCTTCTGATAACGTCCGTTTTGGTTTTCGTGGCCCTTCTTATGACCAAGGTGGGAACAAAAATCGGCGTGCCTACGCTGCTGGTTTTCCTTGTCCTTGGAATGCTGGTGGGGCAGGACGGACTGGGGCTTAAATTTGAAAATTACCATTACGCCGAGCTCCTTGGCCATTTTGCAGTGGCCATAATTCTGCTGCGCGGCGGCCTGGAGACATCGGAAGAAGAGATCCGGCCAATACGGAAACAGGGACTTCTTCTGTCTACCATCGGCCTTTTGCTGATGGTTCTGTTAACCGGCGACTTCATTTATTATCTGTTCCCCGGGTTACATGCTACTGCTGCCACTGTATTGGGAAGCCTTTTGGTTGCGGCAATAATGTCTTCTACCGATGCAACGGTTGTCTTTTCCATGCTAAGGAGCAAGCGCCTGCATCTGAGGGAAAATCTTGCGCCGCTGCTGGAGCTGGAATCTTCCAGTAACGACCCTACTGCTTATGTGCTTACGGTGGTGCTGGTTGTCATTATCAAAGAGGTTCATACCCTTGAGACTGCCGCTACAGGCTCTGTCCTTGGGCTGGTAATGCTTATCAGCCTTGGCGTTCTTATTCTCCAAATTGTGGTAGGATACCTCTGTGGATATGCGTTCGGTCATTTAGGCAAGTGGATAGTTAACAAGGTGAAGCTTCCCAACCCGGCGCTAACGTCCATAATGATTCTGTGCCTTGCTTTCTTCGGGAGTGGCATTTCAGAGATTCTTGGTGGAAACGGCCTCATAACCATTTATTTGACGGGTATCATCATCAATAATAAGACTAAGCTGGCGTATACAGAGAGACGGGATATAATGAATTTCTTCGATGGTCTGTCATGGCTTGTTCAGCTTCTGATGTTCCTTGTGCTGGGTATTCTGGCAAGGCCGTCTCTGTTCCCTCAGGTTTTGGTTCCTTCCCTGCTGATTGGCCTTTTCATGATGTTTGTGTCAAGGCCGCTGAGCGTTTTCATTACGCTTCTTCCCTTCCGGAAGATGTCCTGGCGGGCCAAGGCCTTCGTTTCCTGGATTGGAATGAAGGGCGCGGGTCCTATCCTTTTTGCCTTGTGCCCCATAGTGGAGGGCTTGGATATCGGCCAGGAGATTTTCAGCATCGTGTTTATTGTGACGATGATGTCTTTGATACTTCAGGGTATGACCATGGCGCCGGTTGCACGTTTGCTCAAGTTGTCTTATGACAAGGAGCCGGAGGTGCAAACCTTTGGTATTGAGATGCCGGAGGATATGGGTATGCTTCGCGACCATGTTATTTCCGATGCCGATCTGGCCGGTGGCGGCACCGTCCGGGATCTTCACCTGCCGCACGGAATCCGCATTGTCATGGTGCGCCGCGACGGCCGCTTTCTTGTCCCCCACGGCAGCATGCCCCTCCAGTGCGGCGACCACCTCATCCTCGTCATGGGCGAATCCGACGACTAACCCATAGCCCCTTATGGTTTTAGCCCCTGAACAGGCTTTTGACCAGAGCCGGGATGTCGGCTACTTTCACTACCTGGATTCCTTCCGGAATCTGGGTTTTTGCTATGGAGGAGTACTTGGAGATGAAAATCTTCCTGTAGCCAAGACGGGCAGCTTCGGCTATGCGGCGGTCGCACTGCGGCACGGGGCGGATTTCTCCGGAGAGCCCCACCTCACCGGCAAAGCAGACGTCGGCCGGAAGGGCAAAATCAAAATTAGACGACAGCACGGCGCAGACAACCGCAAGGTCGCAGGCCGGGTCTGCCACGCGAAGTCCGCCGGCCATGTTCAGGAACACGTCCTTCATGTTCAGCTTGAAGCCCGCGCGCTTTTCCAGCACAGCCAGGAGCATGTTCAGGCGGCGGCTGTCAAAGCCGGTGGCGCTGCGCTGGGCCGTTCCGTAGGCCGCGGTGCTCACCAGCGCCTGCACCTCTATCAGGAACGGCCGCAATCCGTCCAGCATCACGGCTACGGCCGTGCCGCTCAGGCCCTGGTCATGGACCGGCATGAGCATTTCTGACGGGTTTGTGACATCTTTGAGGCCTGTCCCTGTCATTTCAAAGACGGCCAGTTCAGAGGTGGAACCAAAGCGGTTCTTTATGCTGCGAAGCAGGCGGTAAGCCCCTTTGTCATCGCCCTCAAATTGCAGGACAACATCTACTATATGCTCCAGGATCTTAGGCCCGGCAATGTAGCCGTCCTTGGTAATATGGCCAATCAGGATGACCGGAATGCCGGTGGATTTTGCAAAATGCAGCAGCATGGACGTAACTTCCTTTATCTGGGTTACGCTTCCTGCCGATGACTCCACGGCCTCTGAATACATTGTCTGCACGGAGTCCACTACCATCAGGCCCGGGTTCAACTCAGTTGCCTGGGCGATGATGTTTTCTATCAGTGTTTCGCTGTAAATCAGGCAGTTGGACGCGTCGCCGCCAAGGCGCTCTGCGCGCATGCGCACCTGCGCCGCGCTTTCCTCGCCGGTTACATACAGGGTTTTAAGGTTAGGGCAGCCAAGTGGAAGCTGCAGGGACAGGGTGGATTTGCCTATGCCTGGTTCTCCGCCAAGAAGCACCAGGGAGCCTTCTACAAGGCCGCCGCCAAGCAGTCGGTCTACCTCCGGGCTGCCAAGGGAGATTCGTCTTTGGGCGGCGGAGGATACCTCCGACAGAGGCTGGGGCCTGTGACCGCCGCTTCTGGCGGCCGCAGCGGCGTTCTTGGACGGTTTCCCGGTGGTTACCGTCTTTTCTACCATAGTGTTCCACTCCCCGCATGCCGGGCAGCGTCCCAGCCACTTGGGGCTCTCGTTTCCGCAGTTCGTACAGAAAAATATCGTCTTGTCCTTTGCCATAATCAGCTTGCAATCCAAAGAAAAACTTTGTCGCCGCGGTGCAGTTTGTCCGCGGAGGCCACAGAACAGCGCTCACCCTTGCGGGCCACGTCTACACTCTTGAAGTCCACCCGGATATCATCGGCCTTGAAAATGACACAACCCGTAGTATTGCCAATAACCATGATTTCGCTGCCGGCCGGAAGATCCGCCGCCTCTACCGCAATCTCCGCAACCCCAATCTTGTCGAACCAGTTGCTAACCTTCCCCAGGTAAACCTTCTTGCGCGTAGCCTGGCTGCCGTAAACAGAACTCCATTCACCCAGACGGGCACCTTGGTAGTAACCGTCCCAGAAGCCCCGGTTGAACACCTCCGAGAGAGAAGCCTTCAGGGAGGCCGTAAGCTCCGGCGTGTAAACACCGTCGCAAACAGCATCGGCGGCGCGCCGGTAGCACTCCACCGTGCGGCGCACGTACTCCGCACTGCGCGCGCGGCCCTCTATCTTGAACACCTTAACGCCGGCATCTATGAACTTATCCATGAACTCTATGGTACATAAGTCTTTAGGCGACATGATGTACTTGTTGTCAATTTCCAGTTCCGTGCCTGTTTCAAGGTCCGTTACGCGGTAGCCGCGGCGGCAAAGCTGCATGCAGGCCCCGCGGTTGGCGGATGCATTGTAATGATGCAGGCTAAGATAGCACTTGCCGGAAATAGCCATGCAGAAGGCCCCGTGAGCGAACATCTCTATGCGCACCAGGTCCCCGGACGGCCCGCGCAGGTCATTGGCTATAATCTGCTCATGGATTTCCTTGACCTGATTCAGATTCAGCTCCCGCGCCAGCACAACAACGTCGGCAAACCGGGCGTAAAAAGCCAGGGCCTCGTAATTGGAAACGCTAAGCTGTGTGGAAATATGCACCTCCAGGCCAATCTTGCGGCAGTACAGGATGGCCGCCATGTCGGACGCTATAATCGCGTCTACACCGGCCTCCTTGGCCGCATCCAGCGCCTCATGCGCCGGAAGGATGTCCTCTCCGTACAGGGCTATGTTCAGCGTCATGTACGTTTTAACCCCCGCCTGCCGGCAGATACGCACTATCTCCGGCAAATCCTCCGGAGCAAAATTATTTGCGGAATGCGAGCGCATGTTCAGCCGGCCGATGCCAAAATAAACACTGTCCGCACCCCCTTGTATAGCAGCCTGCAGGCACTCGAAGTTGCCTGCAGGAGCCATTATTTCCAGTTCTTTATGATTCATCAAAACACTATTTTACGCGGCCTACAAGACGGTCTGCAAAGCGGCGCAGAATCTCATAGCGCACGCCCGTGCAAACGGTTGCTGCATAGCCCAGAGCCTGCTCCGTAAGGCGGATAATCTCATATTTGGCATCCTCCTCTATGTGCAGCTTCTCATACAGCTCCTTCATCATTGCAATCTTGGCGACCCTTTCCTCCGATGTATCCACCGGCATATCCTCCACGTCCATAATCCTCTGGTGCAGGATATCATCAGCCTTCTCCAGCGCACGGGTGGTAAGCCAGCTCTTCTTATTGTTCACGATATCCCCTCCGATAGGCTTGCCGAAGGTAGCCTCGTTGCCGTAGGCGTCCAGGTAATCGTCGGCCACCTGAAATGCCAGGCCAAGGGAATAACCGTAATTGTAAAGCTTGTCGCAATCGTCCCTTGAAGCGCCGCCAATCAGGGCGCCCATCTTTGCAGAGCAAGCAATAAGCACCGCAGTCTTAAGGCCGATCATCTTCATGTAGTCGTGCATAGGCACTTCTGCCATGACCTCAAAGTCCATGTCCATCTGCTGGCCCTCGCATACCTCTGCCGCGGTACGGCTGAAGAGCTCCGTCACCTGCGGAAGCACCTTTGCAGGAGCCTTGGAGATGCGCCTGTAACTGTCTATGCACATAACGTCACCGGACAGGATGGCGGTGTCTTCTCCCCATTTGCTCCATACGGTAGCCTGGCCGCGGCGCTTGGGAGAACGGTCCATGATGTCGTCGTGAATAAGGGTGAAGTTATGGAAAACCTCCAGCGCGGCGGCCGGTTGCAGGATATCCTCCCCGAACTTGTCCTTGTACAGGGCGTAGGTGGTCAGGCATAGGCGCGGTCTGATTTGCTTGCCGCCAAGGGCTATCATATAACGGAGAGGATCATACAGGCCTGCGGGCTCTGCTGCGAATTCGATATTGTCAAAAAGCTTTTTGAGCATATCGTGGATTTGGAGTTCGTTTGTCATATATTATGTGTTTCTTTTGGCGTTTGTTTCACAAAAGTAATAAATATTTGCTATATTTGGAAACAAACACTTTTATATGAAGCGATTTATTTTTTGTCTTATGCCGATGCTGCTTTGCCTTGCAGCACCGGTGGCTTTTGCACAGCCGCGAGAGGCCGATATCCCCGGAGTTATTGTACGTACCGCAGGTGACGACGGCGTAGCCGCCTACCGCATCCCGGGCCTTGTTACAAGCAACGACGGCACCCTGATAGCCATTTACGATATCCGATACAACAACTCCCTGGACCTTCAGGAAGACATCGACATTGGTGTAAGCCGCTCCACCGACGGCGGAAAGACCTGGGGGCCGATGATTGTTGCCATGGACATGGGAGAGTGGGGTGGTAAGCCGCAGGGAGAAAACGGCATCGGAGACCCGGCCATCCTTGTCGATAAGCAGACAGGCAGGCTCTTCATCGTTGCCGCCTGGACGCACGGGCTGCCGCAAAAGTCCGTGGCCTGGTTCAAGGTGGGAAACGGCCTTGAGCCGGAAGAAACAGCCCAGATAATGCTTACCTACAGCGACGACGACGGCCTTACCTGGAGCACCCCGCGCAGCATAACCAAAATGGTGAAAAATCCTGTGTGGTACTTCACATTCCAGGGCCCCGGCCGCGGCATCCAGATGGCGGACGGTACGCTGGTCTTCGCCGCCCAGTATCAGGACGAGGTGGACCGTACCCCGCATTCAACCATAATGTACAGCAAGGACCACGGGGAGACCTGGACGATGGGAACGGCCGCCTGGCACAATACCACAGAGGCCCAGGTGGCGGAGATACATCCTGGCGTTCTTATGCTCAATATGCGCAATGACCTTAAAACCGGCCGGGTGGTACGTATCACGCGGGACCTTGGACAGACTTGGGAAGATTATCCCAGCCAGACTCTTCTGGATCCTGTATGTATGGCATCCCTGCTGATGGTCCCGGCTGCGGAAAATGTGTTGGGAAGGGACGTGCTGCTGTTTTCTAACCCATGGCATGAGCCCAAGCGCAGGATAGACATGACGCTACGCGCCAGCCTGGATTATGGCCGCACCTGGGACGATTCCAATGCCATTGTCCTGGACCGCGAGGACTGCTGGGGCTACTCCTGCCTTACCATGATAGACAGGGAAACCGTAGGCATCTTGTACGAGTCCTCCCGCGCCCACATGTACTTCCAGGCCGTCAAGCTCACCGACCTCGTCAAAGCAACTACCAGGGAGGAGCATCCTTATCACCTAGACATTAATACCATCGCCATCAAGGCGCAGACGGCGAGGGGGGAGATCTTTTTCTATGATTCAGAAGAGTCGGCTATAAAAGGTCTGACGGATGGTCCGCTGTTAAACAGTCCGTACTATCTGAATCTTAACGGGACGTGGGATTTCAGGTACTATACAGACGGGCGCGATATTCCGGAGGATGTTACAATAATCACAGACTGGAAGAGCATCCGCGTGCCCGGGAACTGGGAGGTCCAGGGATTCGGCTATCCCATTTACGTGAACATGCCATATGAATTTGCGCCCAGGAACCCGCAGCCGCCAAGGCTGCCGGACGCAATAGAGGCCGGCGTTTACCGCCGGACCTTCAGCGTCCCGCAGGCCTGGCAGGGCAGGAACATTTACCTGACCCTGGCCGGGGCGTCTGCCGGCGTTTACGTTTATGTAAACGGGCAGCTCGCGGGCTACCATGAGGACTCCAAGTCGGCTGCAAGATACGACATTGCCAAGCTCCTTAAAGAAGGCGATAACGAGCTGACAGTCAAGATTTTCCGCTGGTCTACCGGCTCTTATCTGGAGTGCCAGGACTTCTGGCGCATAAGCGGCATAGAACGCGATGTCTACCTGACTTGTGAGGACAAGGGAATCGGCAAAAACTTTGACGTAAACGTAGTGTCCACCTTTGGCCCGGATCTTAAGGACGGCATCTTTGAACTGACCGTCACCGGGGCGGAAACAGAGGCCCGGCTTCTTGATGCCGACGGCACCGAGGTGGCAAGGGGGAAGGGCAGCTTCACCGCAACCGTAAAGGATGCTAAAAAATGGAGCGCAGAGACTCCCAACCTTTATAAACTTGTCCTGAAAGCCGGTGACAAATATACGGCGATGGACGTAGGCTTCCGCCGCTTTGAGATAACAAAAATCGCCGGCGGTGACGGCCGCGAATACCCCGTATTCCTGGTAAACGGGCAGCCAGTAAAATTCAAGGGAGTCAACTACCACGAGCACAACCCACTTACCGGTCACTATGTAGACAAAGAGCTGATACTCAAGGATTTGCTCCTTATGAAATCCTTGAATATAAACGCCATAAGAACCTGCCATTATCCCCAGCCGCGGGAGTTCTATGAGCTCTGCGACCGCCTTGGTTTCTATGTGTACGACGAGGCTAATATTGAGTCTCACGGCATGGGCTACAACCTGGACCGCACCCTTGGAAACAAGCCGGAGTGGGGCCCCAAGCACATGGACAGGGTCATGAACATGTACTACCGCACAAGGAACTACCCTTGCGTAACCATCCTGTCCCTTGGCAACGAGGCCGGCAACGGAGTTAACTTCTACGATTGCTACAGGACCCTCAAAGCCTTGGAAGTCAAGGGGATGAACCGTCCGGTGAACTACGAGCGGGCGGAGCGCGAGTGGAACACGGACATGCTTGTCCCGCAGTATCCCGGCGCCGACTGGTTCCGCAGGATGGGCGAGGAAGTGCCCGACAGGCCCGTTGCGCCGTCGGAGTACGCCCATGCGATGGGCAATTCCACCGGCTCCCTGGACTGGCAGTGGGAGCAGATTTACAAGTACCCCAACCTGCAGGGTGCCTTCATTTGGGACTGGGTGGACCAGGGCCTTCTGGAGACCGACGCCGCCGGCCGCAGCTACTTCGCCTACGGCGGCGACTATGGGGTGAACCTTCCTAGTGACGGCAACTTCCTTTGCAACGGAGTCGTTAACCCTGACCGCGACCTTCATCCCGCCGCCGCAGAGGTAAAGTGGAATTATCAGAATGTGAAAGTCCTTGCCGATGATGCTGCGGCCGGCCGCTTTACGGTGCTTAACCGCTTCTATTTCACATCGTTGCAAGGTTATAAACTGGACTGGGTAATAGAGGAGGACGGAGTCCGCAGGAGTACCGGCAGCATCGGCCTTAATGCAAAAGCACAGGAAGAGGAAAGCATCGGCGTGAAGATACCGCCGCTGAAGACAGACCGCGAAACGTGGATAAAATTCTTTGTAAAAGATGCCACCGGGGCGCTTGTCGCCCAGGATGCGTACAGGCTTGCGCTTGCAAAGAGGCAGACGTACAAATACGATTTTGCAAAGACAGGCATTGCTGAAGACGGTGCAAAAATCACCCTTTCTGCCGGCAAGGCAGCCCTTGTGTTCGACAAAGAAAAGGGCTATGTAACAAGCTATACCTACGCTGGTAAAGACCTGATAGACACCGACTTTGGCCTGCACCCCAACTTCTGGCGCGCTCCTACGGACAACGATAACGGTAACGGCTGGGCGTCAAGGACCGGACGCTGGAAGAAGGCGTCGGAGGAGTTCCATGCGGCTGCGGAAGTAACTGATACTTACGGCATTCCAACGCTCAAGGTGGTTTACACACTTCCGGAGGGCGGCACATATACGGTGTTCTTCAGGCTTGATGCAAAGGGCGTCCTTAAGGTGGATGCAAGCCTTGCCGGCAGCGCGGTGCAGGACGTAGAGCTGCCGCGCTATGGCTTCCGCCTGCGCACCTTTGGCCGCGGTGCCTTCCAGTACTTTGGCCGCGGCCCGCAGGAGAACTACCAGGACCGCTTCCAGGGCACCCTTCCCGGCATTTACAGCAGTGATGCAGACGCAGAAAATTATCCTTATGTACGTCCCCAGGAGACCGGCCACCACACCGGAGCCCGCTGGCTGGACCTTACCGGCCGGATGAGTTTCGTTGCGGATTCTTTTGAGTTCAACGTACTTGGATGCAGCACAGAGGACCTTGAGGCTGCCCGCCATATTAACGAGGTACCGGTAAGGGATTACATAGAGGTTTGCATCGACGGCGGAATGACAGGCGTTGGCGGCTATAACAGTTGGGGTGCCCGCACTGAGCCCGCCCGCAGCCTCTGGAGCGACAAAGATTACAGCTTCAGTTTCTCTGTAGTGCCGGACGCTTCGCCTGCAAAAAAGTATATTAAGAGCTTTGCGTTTTGATTTTAGCCTGAAAATTACTAATATTGTAGACTGTAAATAACTCTAACTGACTATGACCGGAAAATATTTGCTCGGGTACGACATCGGAAGTTCATCCGTAAAGGCTGCACTTGTAGACGTAGAGTCTGGGAAATGTGTAGCGCGCGCTTTTTATCCAAAAAACGAGGCCCCAATCCTTTCTGTGAAGACCGGATGGGCGGAACAGGAACCGGAAATGTGGTGGGAGAACCTCAAGTTCGCCACCCGCGACGTGCTGGCGCAGGCCGCCGGCGCAAAGGAGTCTACCCTTAGCAGTTCCGGCGTAGCGGCGGATATTTCCGGAGTCAGCGGGCAGATTGCCGCCATAGGCATTTCCTACCAGATGCACGGCCTGGTGTGCGTAGACAAAGCCGGCACGCCGCTGCGCCCTTCAATCATCTGGTGCGATTCCCGCGCTGTTCCCTACGGAACAAGGGCCAAGGAGGCCCTGGGAGAGCGGTTCTGCCTGGAGCACCTGCTTAACTTCCCCGGCAACTTTACCGCGGCCAAACTGGCCTGGGTTAAGGAAAACGAGCCCCGCCTGTATGCTCGCATCCACAAGATAATGCTCCCGGGAGACTACATTGCCTCCAAGCTCAGCGGGGAAATTTGCACCACAGTTAGCGGCCTTTCAGAAGGCATGTTCTGGGACTTCAAGAACGGCTGCGCAAGCCGGGAACTGCTGGACTTCTTTGGCTTTGACCAGTCTGTCCTGGCAGATGTTAAGCCCACCTTCTCTGAGCAGGGCCGCGTTTGCGGCAAAGCTGCCGCAGAGCTTGGCCTGAAAGAGGGGATACCTATCACTTACAGGGCCGGTGATCAGCCTAATAACGCGCTGTCACTCAATGTGTTCGAGCCCGGGGAAGTTGCCGCAACGGCCGGCACTTCAGGCGTAGTTTACGGGGTCTCCGGTAAGGTGGCTTACGACAGTAAATCCCGCGTAAACACCTTCGCCCACGTTAATCACACCCCGGAAAACACCCGTCTTGGAATACTGCTCTGCATCAACGGCACCGGCATCCTGAACTCCTGGATGCGGCGCAACGTTGCCCCGGAGGGCATCAGCTATGACCAGATGAACAGGATAGTTGCCGCAGTGCCTCCGGGCTGCGCCGGAATGGGCGTCCTGCCGTTCGGAAACGGCGCGGAGCGTATGCTGGAAAATAGGGAGATAGGCTGCCGCATTTACGGCGTAAACTTCAATATAACAGACAAATACTATCTTATCCGCGCCGCCCAGGAGGGCATCGTGTTCTCCTTCAAGTACGGAATGGATATCATGGCAGAGATGGGAATGAAGGTGGGTCGCATCCATGCCGGCCATGCCAACATGTTCCTGAGTCCTATCTTCCGCCATACGCTGGCCAATGTAACCGGTGCCACCATCGACCTCTTTGATACCGATGGTGCCGCGGGAGCCGCCAGGGGCGCGGGCATCGGAGCCGGAATCTATGCCGATCATAATGAGGCGTTTGCCGCACTGAACAAGATAGAGACCATAGAGCCGTCGTCCGGAAACGGCGGCGGCATCACGGACGCCTACGAGCTCTGGAAGGCAGAGCTGGAAAAGGCGCTGAACTAGCGGCATCGGCATATAATGACAGAATAAATAATTAATTAATAATCAGACAGATATGAAAGAATATTTCCCTACCGTCGGCAAAATCCCCTTTGAGGGAGCAGACAGCAAAAACCCGCTTGCGTTCCATTATTATGACCCTGAAAGGGTAGTCCTTGGCAAGAAGATGAAGGACTGGCTCAAGTTTGCAATGGCTTGGTGGCATACTCTTGGCCAGGCCAGCGGAGACCAGTTCGGCGGACAGACCCGTTCTTACGAATGGGACAAGGCAGACAGCCCCTTGCAGCGCGCAAAGGACAAGGTGGATGCCGGTTTTGAGATTATGAACAAGCTTGGAATAGAGTATTTCTGCTTCCACGATGTAGACCTTGTAGAGGAAGGAGCCACCATCGATGAATATGAGGCCCGCATGAAGGAGATTACGGATTATGTAGCCCGGAAGATGAAGGGCACCGATATCAAGCTTCTGTGGGGAACTGCCAATGTATTCGGCCACAAGCGATATATGAACGGCGCAGCCACCAACCCTGATTTTGACGTTGTTGCACGCGCTGCCGTCCAGATTAAGAACGCCATTGACGCTACCATCAAGCTTGGCGGTACCAACTATGTATTCTGGGGCGGTCGCGAGGGCTACAGCAGCCTTCTGAATACCCAGATGCAGCGTGAGAAGGACCATCTTGCAAAGATGCTCACCGCCGCCCGCGACTACGCCCGTGCCAAGGGCTTCAAGGGCACTTTCCTTATCGAGCCCAAGCCGATGGAGCCTACAAAGCACCAGTATGACGTTGATACAGAGACTGTTATAGGCTTCCTTCGCAAGAACGGCCTTGACAAGGACTTCAAGGTGAACATAGAGGTTAACCACGCCACACTGGCCGGCCACACCTTTGAGCACGAACTTGCAGTGGCTGTTGACAACGGTATGCTGGGCAGCATCGATGCCAATCGCGGCGATGCCCAGAACGGCTGGGATACAGACCAGTTCCCGGTAGATGTTTACGATCTTACCCAGGCTATGCTCCAGATTATCCGCAACGGCGGTCTTGGCAACGGCGGAAGCAACTTCGACGCCAAGCTGCGCCGTAATTCCACGGACCCGGAGGATATCTTCATCGCCCATATAAGCGGCATGGACGCTATGGCCCGCGGCCTGCTTAATGCTGCCGCTATCGTAGAGGAAAGTCCTATCCCTCAGATGCTTAAGGAGCGTTACGCTTCCTTCGATGCTGGCAAGGGCAAGGAGTTCGAGGATGGCAAGCTCAGTCTTGAGGACCTTGTGGCTTACGCCAAGGCCAACGGCGAGCCCAAGCAGACTTCCGGCAAGCAGGAGCTCTATGAGGCCATCGTAAATCTCTATTCAAAATAGTATGAATAATTATAGGGAAAAAGGCAGTGCAGGGTATCTTGCAGGGATAGTGCTGGTAGCCGTTATCGGCGGCCTGCTGTTCGGATACGACACTGCGGTAATATCCGGTGCAGAGAAAGGTCTGCAGGCATTCTTCCAGGGTGCCGCAGACTTTAACTACACCGACGCCTGGCACGGATTCACAACATCCAGCGCCCTTATAGGCTGCGTCATCGGAGCGTTCCTTTCCGGTATCCTGGCCTCCAAGCTCGGCCGAAAGAAATCCCTCTTCGTGGCCGGTATCCTCTTCTTCCTGTCGGCCCTGGGCTCATATTGTCCGGAGTTCCTCTTCTTTGAGAAGGGAGTTGCCACAAAGAGCCTTCTGCTGGCCTTCAACGGCTATCGAATCCTGGGCGGAATCGGCGTAGGATTGGCATCGGCCCTGTGTCCGATGTATATTGCAGAGGTGGCGCCGGCGTCCAAAAGAGGTACGCTTGTATCCTGGAACCAGTTTGCAATTATCTTCGGTCAGCTGGTGGTTTACTTTGTCAACTTCCTTATCATCCGCTCGCACGTGAATGATCCGGCAGTGGTAGAGTGGACAAACGCTGTCGGCTGGAGGGTAATGTTCGTGTCAGAGGCTGTGCCCGCAGGACTGTTTGCGCTGCTCATCCTCCTTGTTCCGGAAACGCCCCGCTATCTGGCACTTAACGGCCAGGATGAAAAGGCGCTCACCGTCCTTTCCAATATCAACGGTTACGCCAAGGCCAAGGAAATCCTTGCAGAAATCAAGGCTACCGCTGTAGAGAAGACGGAAAAGCTCTTTACCTATGGCCTGCTGGTAGTTTTCATCGGCTGTATGCTAAGTGTGTTCCAGCAAATCATCGGCATTAATGCGGTGCTTTACTTCGCCCCCAGAATCTTTGAGTCGATGGGCGTAAGCAACAACATGCTGTTCACTGTTATCATGGGTGTAATCAATATTTCCTTCACTCTGGTGGCTGTTTTCTCTGTAGAGAAGCTGGGCCGCAAGCCGCTGCTTATCACCGGCTCGCTGGGAATGGCTGTTGGCGCCCTTGGAGTTGCCCTGAGCAATGTTGTGGACCTGGGCATCCTGCCGGTAATTTGCATCATGATTTACAGTGCGTCCTTCATGTTCAGCTGGGGTCCTATCTGCTGGGTTTACATTTCGGAGATATTCCCCAACACCATCCGCAGCCAGGCTACCGCTATTGCCGTCGCTTTCCAGTGGATATTCAATTTCATAGTGTCATCGACCTTTGTTCCGATGTACAATATGAAACTTGGCGCCATGGGCGACAGCTTCGGCCACTTCTTCGCTTACGCATTGTATGGCGTTATCTGCATCATCGCCGCTGTCTTTGTATGGAAGATTGTGCCGGAGACCAAG
This sequence comes from uncultured Prevotellaceae bacterium, assembly GCA_900314395.1. Taxonomy (GTDB): domain Bacteria; phylum Bacteroidota; class Bacteroidia; order Bacteroidales; family UBA932; genus Cryptobacteroides. The sequence continues at coordinate 19,610 of OMVB01000015.1, forward strand.
GGTAAGACTTTGGAGGATATGACCGCTCTTTGGAAAAATCGTAAAAAATAAAATTATGAAGCATTTAGCTGCATTTTTATCAGTTGTGGCCGCCATGTTTGGTGCGGCTGCATCTTTTGCCCAGGAGGCCGATGCCACCCGTTACGGCGTTGTAGAGTTCTCTGCCAATTACATGAGAGAGAAGCCGGGTTTCGCAGAGGAAAACGGTAACCAGGCCCTTATGGGTACAGTTGTGGAGATTCTGGACCACGACAGTTATTGGGTTAAGATTAAGTCCCCGGAGCCTTATACGGCCTGGGTTGTGGATATGGGCGTTGTGGAGATGACAAAGGAGGAGATTGATGCATATATCGCCGCTCCCAAATACATCGTCACCGCAGAGATTTCCCATGTGTTTGTGAATCCTTCGCAGAAGGGTGCGCGCGTGTGCGACCTTGTTATGGGGGACCTTCTTCGCGTTGCCATCGGGCCTAAGGGTAAACCGCTTGCAAAGAAGGGTTTTGCCAAGGTTGTGCTTCCTTCCGGAAAGGAGGGCTGGGTGTGCGCAAAGGACCTCAAGGACTTTTCTAAATGGGTTAACGTCCTGAATCCCACCGCCGACAGCGTTATAGACATTGCGATGCTCTTTGTGGGTGTTCCTTATCTCTGGGGCGGCAATACTATCAAGGGAACGGATTGCAGCGGGCTTTCGCGCAGTGCTTTCATGATGAACGGTATTCTGCTGCCGCGCAATACCAGCCAGCAGATTAAGGTTGGCGATGAGGTTGATTTCTCCGGCGTCAAGGACGGTGATTTTTCCAAGCTTCAGAGGGGAGACCTGGTGCTCTTCGGCAATCCGGAGACGCGGCGTGTGTCCCATGTTGCTATCTATATTGGCGACGGGCATATTATCCACTCATCCAACGTAGTGAGAATCAATTCTTTGCGTCCTGCGGACCCGGATTATTACTCTGGTGGTGTGCCGCGTATGCTGGCTGTGCGCCGTGTTCTGGGTAACGTAGACAACGGCAAAGGCATCGTCTCAATTAAAAATCATCCTTTGTATTTTCCTCAGAAATAAATAATTTGGTAATAAAACTTTTGGTATTCCAAAGGCCAAAATATAAGGGTCCATGGCCTTTGGAATACCAAAAGATTTAAAAGATAAATACTTGAAAAAAAGTAGATAGAAATATGGCAAAAAGAGTACTAGTTTCCGGAGGTGCCGGGTATATCGGCAGCCACGTAACTGTAGAACTTATTCAGGCCGGCTACGATGTTCTTGTGGCCGACGATATGTCTAACTGCGACCTTACCTGCTTCGAGGGTGTTAAGAAGATTACCGGCCGCGACGATATTCCCTTCGTCAAGATGTCTTTCTGCGATGCCGATGCTACCGAGAAGCTTTTTGCCGACTGGAAGATTGACGCTGTCATTCATTTTGCGGCGTTCAAGGCTGTAGGGGAGTCGGTTTCCGACCCTCTCAAATATTATGGCAACAATCTCAACAGTTTTGTGAATGTTATTGGTGCGGCCCGCCGTCACGGTTGCAGGAACATCCTTTTTTCTTCTTCCGCTACGGTTTACGGAGAGCCTGACAAGCAGCCTGTAACGGAGCAGACTCCCAGAAAGCCTTCTACGTCGCCTTATGGAAACACCAAGCAGATTTGCGAGGATATCCTGCGTGACTGCGTTGCTGCTTACCCGGAGATTCGCGGTATAGCGCTCAGGTACTTCAATCCTATCGGCGCACATCCGTCCGCACTGATTGGTGAGCTGCCCCGCGGCGTGCCCAACAATCTTGTGCCTTATATCACCCAGACGGCTGCCGGCCGCAGGGAGTGCCTGAGCATCTTCGGCAATGATTATCCTACCCCGGATGGCACCTGCCTCAGGGATTTCATCGACATCGTAGACCTGGCCCGCGCACACGTATGCGCCGTTGCAAGGATGCTGGACGACAAGATGGAGAAGGATTACGAGATTTTCAATATCGGTACCGGCCGCCCGCTGTCTGTAATGGAGCTTGTAAATGCTTTCCAGAAGGTTAACAACCTTAAGCTTAATTACAAGATTGTTCCCCGCAGGGCCGGTGACATCACTGCCATCTGGGCAGACCCTTCACTTGCCAATGAGAAGCTTGGCTGGAAGGCTACCCGTACTACGGAAGAGACCCTGGCTTCTGCCTGGGCTTGGGAAAAGCAACTCGCCGGGAAATAAACCCGGCGCGGTGGCCCGTTAAACCGGATCCGGAAGGATAATTACCACGGTGCCTACCTTTACCCGCTGCTTAAGGTCCAGGATATCCTGGTTTCGCATGCGGATGCAGCCCTCTGTTGCCCTGGAGCCTATCGACTCCGGGAAAGGTGTTCCGTGTATGCCGATGTCCCTGAAGCCCGGCACGTCCAGCCTGAGGAACCAGGGGCCGTAGGCGTCTTTGATCGGGCCTTTGCCGTCGTTGAAGTCGTGGGAGAGGCCCTTGGCGTAAAGCAGCTGGTTTATCTTGAACTTGCCTTCCGGGGTCTTGTGGTCTCCGCGAACTTTCTTGGGGCCGAAGTTTACAGCGCAGGCGATGCCGTATTCCTTGAGGGGGCTCCCGTCAGAATCGACCAACCATAATTTTAATGTTTGTTTGTCGATGAGGACGAAGGGAGCATCGGCGGCATCGGCCGCATATTTAGCAAACTGTCCCTGAGCCTTGGCAAAGGACAGGGACAGAAGCATTAGAAAAATAACTAGATATTTCTTCATATTATTTCTTTGCGGAAACGATGGCGCTGAGCTTCTCGTAAAGAGCGTCAAGTTTCTCACCCATCTCCTTGCGGAGACCGTTGAAGTAAAGCTTCTTGTTGCCTTCTACCTGCTCGGAAGCCTTGTCTTTCATATCGTTGTAAAGGTCTACGGCTTCCTCGATTACTGTAGCGAGCTCGTCTGTGGCCTTATCAGGGTTGTAGCAAAGGAAAAGAGAGCAATCATCGATGAATTCTCCAACGAAGTACTCTACGTCTTTTTTGAAATCTCTAAGGTTCATATTCTCTAAAAATTAATCCGCCGCAAAGATAGTAAAAAAATTGTTATTAAGGGCAAAAGCAAATAGCAATTGGTACTCAACGGGGCTTAGTTTTCTTTGGCGATGGCGGCGACGATGGAGTCTACGATGGGACGGAGGACGTCGTAGCCGGCAAGGCAGTTATTCACGATAACTGAGAAGAAGATGGTGTCCTGGGCCTTGCCGCTGGTGGGCATCACGTAGCCGCTGTAGCTGAGTACGCCGCCAATGGAGCCGCTCTTGTAGCGGATACGGTCCTTCAGGGCCTTGGGCTCCTTGGCAAGGCGGAACTCGTACATGCCGTGTCCCGGCCAGCCTATGGTGCGGATATAGGCATCGTAGTTCTTGGACCCCTTCATGGCCTTGAGGAAGTTGCAAAAGAACTCCGGGGTAAGGTAGTCCTCCCTGCTAAGGCCGCTGCCGTCGCGGATCTGCACCTCTGACGAGTTTACGCCAAGGCGCGCGAGCGCTGCGTATTCTGCCTTGAAGCCAGCGTCGTATGAGGCTGAACCAAGGTTGGTCCTGGCTATCATCCGGTACAGGGTCTCTGCGTAGTAATTATCACTGCGCCAGTTGGTTACGCGCGCAATCTGCTCTACGGTAGGGGAGAGCGTGAAGCCAATCTCCGTAAGTTCTCCGGAGGGGGCGGCGGCGTACAGCCCGCGTCCCATCTCCGGGGTGGTGCGTACCTGCCCGTCCGGGCCGATGTCCGCAGCACCGCCGGTAACAGCTATACCGTTCTTTACAAGATACTCCTTGAAATGCCATGCGCAGGTAAGCTCCGGGAAGGGATTGCTGCAACTCTCCGTCTTGGGTTTGCGGTCAACGGCAAAAGTGCCGCGCATGGCAGCAACCGGAGCAAACTCCGTATTGTACAGGTACAGCTCGTCGCCGGTGCCCTTTTCTCCCGTAGTGCACTCCTTGTAGATAGTCATCCAGGGAGTCTCCGGGTAAACTACCTTAAGCGTAACAGGGTCTCCCGGCTTCTCTCCCGCGGTAGCGTGGATATCCTGGCTGTTCCTGTAGAAAGACAGGCCGTGCCCGCCGGTGCCGTAGTAGGTTCCCATGTCCTCGTACTGCCAACTCACCGGCCAAAGCTCGCCGTCAAAGAAACGGCCGTCGCCAATCACCAGGCCGCGGACCTCGCGGATCCCGGCATCATCGGCAAATTTCTTCCATTTGGCAAAAAGAACATCCACAGGGTCTGCAATGGAGTCGCCGCTGGCAATCGTAGGGTCGCCCCCGCCAACGATGTAAAGGTCTCCGTACAATACGCCGTCGCGTACGAAACCGCTATGGGCGATGGTGGTGCGGAACCGGAAGTCCGGCCCCAGCTCGTTGATGGCCAATCCGGTGGAAATCAGCTTGTTATTGGATGCGGGCATTAGCCTTTTGAAAGGGTTCATGGCAGCCACGGTGTCTCCGTTGGCCTTGACCGCAAGCACTCCAAGGTGGGTGCCCCTGAAAATCTGTCCCTTGACAACATTGTCTACGTGCTTCTGGGCCGCTGTGTTCAGTTTCCTCTGCGCCCATGCCGGCGAGCAAATCATAACAGCCGACAATACAATAACAGCAATCTTTTTCATATCGATGATTAATTATTTACAAAGTTAAAACGCCGGAGAGGCGAATGTCTTCCGATGATGCGCCGATGCCGATGGTAAAGTCCCCGGGCTCCACAACAGGCTTCATTTCCTTGTCGTAAACCAGGAAGGCTTCGCGGTCCAGCTCAAAGGCGATGCGGCTGGCGCTGCCTTTTGGAATGTAGAGCCGCCTAAAGCCGCGCAGCTGTTTGCGGGGGCGGACGGTGGACGCCTTCTGGTCCGTAATATACAGCTGGACAACCTCTTCTCCGTCGTAATCGCCTGTATTTGTGATGGTTACGGAGACGGTCGCAGAGTCATCACCGGTTTTAACAATCTTAAGATCGGAGTAATCAAACTTGGTGTAACTAAGACCGTAGCCAAACTCGTACAGCCCATTGGACGGCATCTCTACGTAATCGTGCCCGAAGGGGAATTTCTTGTTATAGTAAACCGGAAGCTGGCCAACGCTGCGGGGCACAGTGACGGGCAGGCGGCCGGCCGGGTTGTAGTCGCCAAATAGGACATCGGCAAGGGCGTTACCGCCTTCCTGGCCCGGATACCAAAGGGTGAGCAGGGCATCGGCGTTCTCCTTCTGCCAGGCCTTGTCCAGGGGGCGGCCCTCGATGTGGACCACCACAAGGGGCTTGCCGGTGGCCTTCAGGGCCTTCAGCAGGGCATTCTGCCGGCCCAGAAGGTCAAGGCTGGCGCGGTCGAAGCCTTCTCCCGCCTCCATGTCGCTGACGGTTTTGTCGTCAACAACGGCGGCGCCGGTGTCTATGTACTTGGTCTTGAAATCCCTCGCGCTGGAGCCGCCCACGACGGCCACTACAACGTCGGCCCTCAGGGCAGCCAGAACGGCCTCAGGAATGCCGTTCCAGGCCTCATCGCGCACGGCGCAGCCTTTGGCGTAGATGACGTTCTGCGGGCCGATCTTGGCCTTGATTCCGTCCAGCATCGTCACAATGTTGCTGCGCTCCTGGGGGGCGGTGTAGTCTCCCAGCTGGTTGTACATATTGTCTGCGTTGGGGCCTACGACGGCCACCTTGATGTTCTTGCTAAGCGGCAGGACGCCGTTGTTTTCCAGCAGGGTGACGCTCTCCAGGGCGGCCTTGCGGGCTACTTCTATGTTCTCCGGGGTGCGCACCTGGACGTCTTCCTCCGGGATGTAAGGGTTGTCAAAGAGGCCCAGCTGGAACTTTATCTTAAGGACGCGCCCGGCGGCAATGTCAAGGTCTTTTTCTGTGATTTTACCTTCCTTGAGGCTCTTTTCCAGAAGGGAGAAGCAGTTGGCACCAAGGTCTACGTCTACGCCGGCCTTAAGGGCCATTTCCCCGGCTTCCCGCAGGTCTGCCGCTATGCGGTGGTCGTTTGCCAGGCCGTCCACGCTCTGGAGGTCGCTGACCACGAAGCCGTCAAAGCCCCACTCCCCGCGGAGCAGGTCTGTAAGCAGGGCGCGGTTGCCCGTGGTGGGTTCTCCGTCAATGGCGTTGTAAGATGTCATTACGGACAGCGCGCCGGCGTCTATCGCGGCCTTGAAGGTGGGCAGGAAGTTCTCGTACAGGTCCCTCTGGCCAACGAAGGAAGGGTTGCCGTTATGGCCGCCTTCGGGGATGCCGTAGGCGATGAAGTGCTTAAGGGTGGAGATTACGCCTTTGTTCCAGCCGTTGTTCTTGGGGCTGGTGCCCTGCATCATCCCGGCGGCCATGGTGCTGGTCAGGAAGACATCCTCTCCGTAGGTTTCTTCTACGCGGGACCAGCGCGGCTCGCGGGCCAGGTCAATGACCGGCCCGTAAGAGATGTGCCCTCCCTGCGCGCGCAGTTCCCGGGCTATTACTTTGCCCACCTGCTCCATTGTTTCCGGGTTCCATGTGGATGCCAGGCCGATGCTGGTGGGAAATACTGTGGTTCCGATGGCCATGTGCCCGTGCGGGGCTTCTTCTGCCAGGATTATGGGGATGCCAAGGCGGCTGTGTTCTATGCTGTATTTCTGAAGGAGGTTGTATGTTTTTGCCGCAAGGGTGGGGTTAAGACCGGTCTCCAGGGTTTTGCGGGTCCAAGGATCGGCGCGGAATGCCGCCCATAGCATTCCGCCGCCAAGGCTGTCTACGAAGTGCCTGTAAAGGTCTGTGATTGCAACGGAGTCCTGCCCGCCCGCGGTAGCATCGGCATTGAATTTTTCATACATCGGCCAGCCCAAAGGGCAAATCAGCTGACCGATTTTTTCCTGTGGCGTCATCCTGCCAAGGAGGTCTTTTACGCGGGCATCGACGCTTTGGGTGGCGTCTTTGTAAATGGGGGCTTTGTCTCCGCCGCAGGCCGCGGCAAGAGTGGCAACGGCTGCGATGAGCAGTATTCTTGCGGTATATTTCATAGACTAAAATTAATTCGCGTTATGACGATTCTTCCTTTGTTTTCAATCACTTTCCAAAGATACAAATAATTTCATTATTTCCGTAACAATCACCTCTCCTGTCCGCCCCGCCCCTGTCATTCTGACCTCCCGCCCCTGTCATTCTGACCTCCTGCCCTGTCATTCTGACCTCCCGCCCCTGTCATTCTGAGCGAAGCGAAGAATCTCTTTAAACGGAAAATCTATTTGTACCGCTCACTCCGAAAATAAGGGTCCATGTCGTTCGGGTACAAATAGATTATTCCTTTTCCTGTCATTTCTACTGACCTTTATCTGTCATCCCCGGCCCGTCCGGGGATTTCTTTTATCCGGGCCGATAGGTAGACAGTTCAAAGTCCGACGCCATGGCCAAGATCGCCGCATCCTGGGAAGAAGAGGGGATGTAGTCCGACGGACACTAGTGATATGAATTATATCGGCAACTGAAAGCTTTGGACGGAGCTGGTGATGTGAGATGAATCGTCAGATTTCTGAGATGCTGGAACTTTTCAATGATGAAACTGACAAGTCTACTATTTCACAACAAGTACCTTTGTCCTGTCGAATTCGACAGGATTAAAAGCATGTATGAAATCAAATTAATTTGCTTTTCTCTCTGTTAGCGCGTAAATTTGCACTATGAGTAAGCGAGATTCAGATATTCTCTTTTTTGTTGCCTTTTGTATAGAAGGTTACAAGAACAAACACGCCCTCTCTGGAGAGGCTGTTTCCAGGCTTTTTGACGAGCACGGGATTAAGGAGTATCTCGCAGAGCATTATGATGTGCTGCACACGCAGGGTATGCCCTGGATTCTGGAAGAAATCGAAGAAATGATAGGCCTATGATACTCTTTCACGGTAGTCCGCAGATAGTTGAGGAGCCCCGAATCCTTGTCCCCGAAAGGACTTTGGATTACGGAGTGGGCTTTTATACAACCACCTCAGAGAAGCAAGCGCACGACTGGGCGCTTCGCCGGGCCGCGCAGCAGGGTTGCGGATTTGTGAACCTGTATGAGTTTGACGAAACTGCAGCTGCTGAGTTAAAACGCCTTGACTTTCCGCAGCCACCTGGAGAGGAGTGGGTAGATTTTGTGTATGCCAACCGCAATCAGCGCGGGTTTACACATGACAATGACCTGATTTATGGTCCTGTAGCCAATGACCGGGTATATGCTGCATTCGCCCTGTTTGAACAGGGACTTTTAAGTAAACAGGAGCTGATAACAGAATTGAAGACATACAAACTCATAGACCAGATGGTATTCCACACTCAGGTAGCCCTTAAATGCATAAAGTTTCTAGAGGCAAAGGAGGTACGGCCATGAGAGCAGAAATTACCCAGCAGAATTTGTTTCTGATTCTGGCTGGCAAGGCGGCTGCAGTGGCGGCGTTCATCGTAGAAGACGAACACATCAGCCCTCTGGAGGCTCTGACCAAGTTTTATGCATCTGATACCTATCGCCGCCTTGAGCGCGAAGATACCAAATACTGGCATCTTGGTCCAGTGGCGCTTTATCAGGATTACGCGGGAATCACCATCGGCTCTTAATGCAAGAGCCCTCCCCCAATGTACCACCTGTTCTTTCCTAAGGATACGGACATGATACGTGACACCGCCGAAAAACAATTATCTTTGGTCTAATTAGATAAGAAGCTTTTGACCACTATCCAACAATACTATGAGCAACATAGACAACGTTCTGGCGTTTAATCGCGAGTTTGTGGCCTCCAAGGGCTATGAGAGTCATTTGACAGATAAGTACCCGGACAAGAGTCTGGCGGTGCTCAGTTGTATGGATACCAGACTTTCCGTGCTTTTGCAGGAGGCGCTGGGCCTGAAGAACGGCGACGCCAAGATTATAAAGAACGCAGGAGCGGTGATTCCGTCGCCCTGGGATTCTGCAATGCGAAGCCTCATCGTGGCGGTGTATGAGCTGGGAGTCACGGAAATCATGGTGGTGGCCCATTCCAATTGCGGCGCCTGCCACATGAGTTTTGCCCATTTCCGGGAGGCGATGCTTGCCAGGGGCATATCATCATCGGCATTTATCCGGTCCGATGTAGACCTGAATACCTGGCTTGATGGCTTCCATGACACGGAAGCGTCGGTCCGCAGCACTGTGGCAACAATTGTAAACCATCCGCTGATTCCGTCCGATGTCACCGTCCGTGGCTTCATTATCGACTCTTCAACAGGGGAATTAACAGAAATCCGGTAAAACCTCTGTGATAAAAAACGGGCACAATTCTTCATTAAAAATAGCTAATAATCACCATGGAAACTCGAAAACATATTGCGGCGCAGAAGAAGCGGCAGAATACACATAATTGCGCGCAGGCGGTCACCTGCACTTATTGTGACCTTGTGGGGCTGGATGAGCAGACGGCTCTTGACATTGCAGGGGCCTATGGTACCGGTATGGGCAATATGGAGGGAACTTGCGGGGCCTTGGTGGGTGCCGGGATGATTGTGGGCCTGGCAACCAAAGACCGGATCAAGTCCCGCGCCCGAATGAAGGATATGATGGAAAAGTTCCAGGCGCGTAACGGCGCAACCCGGTGCTGCATGCTTAAGGGCGTCGGCACGGGGAAACCGCTTCGCGACTGCCCGGACTGTGTTGCCGATGCCTGTGAGTTTTTAGAAGAATATTTATAGAGCATATGAACTGTTTTATTATGTCTTTTTTGTCCTTGTTCGGACTTTTTGGCTGCCAGAGCGGGCAGGCCAACCTGAATGCCGATGAATTTGAGAATATGCTGTCCAAGGACGCTACTGTGCAGCTGGTTGACGTGCGCACTCCGGAGGAATATGCCGCCGGGCATCTTAGAGGGGCGGTCAATATTGATTGGTATGCCGATGATTTCCTGGAAACGGCCAAGGCCAAGCTCACCCCGGAGCACCCTGTTTTGGTTTACTGCCGAAGCGGAAAGCGCAGCGCGGCTGCTGCCGCGAAGCTGGAGGGTATCGGCTTCAAGACTTACAACCTGCTGGGTGGATACATGGGTTGGACAGAGGCCGGAAAGCCGGTATCGGTCTATGAGGTCGAGGCGTTCAAGACCTCTATCGGCGAACCCTTGACCATCACCCTTGTAAAACATGCCTCCTTGGAAATCCGTTACAAAGGCCTTTCCATTCAGATAGACCCGGTGTCCGGACTTGGCAAGCCGACTGATTACAATACAGAGTTTCCCAAGGCCGATGTCATCCTGGTTACCCACGAGCATGGGGACCATTTTGACAAAGAGGCCATAGGAGCGCTGCAAAAAGATGATACCCAATTGGTTACGAACGCCCGATGCGCAGAGATGCTGGGCTGTGGGAAAACTCTTGCCAACGGAGAGAGCGCTGTGCTTCCGGGTGGCATCGGCTTGGATGCAGTTCCAGCCTACAATATCACGGAAGGGCATCTTCAGTTCCATCCCAAGGGCCGCGACAACGGCTATGTCCTTACGCTGGACGGCTTCCGAATCTATATTGCCGGCGACACAGAGGACATTCCGGAGATGTCGGAGCTAAGGGATATCGACCTTGCCTTTCTTCCTGTGAACCAGCCATATACGATGACGGTTGACCAGTGCGTCAGGGCAGCAAAGGCAATCGGTCCCAAGGTTCTTATCCCTTATCATTTCAGCAAGACCGATCTTTCTTCCCTTCCGGCCCTTCTCCCCGGAATCGACGTCCGCTTTCGTCAAATGCAATAACCCCTTGTTTTTCCCGCGATTATTTCGTATCTTTAAGGTATTGAAACAAGTATGAGCGCTTGAAAAGATAAAAACGAAGACGAAACAATAAGTCACATGGCTCGTTTTGTTTCAGAATTGTGGCAAATAAGGGAATGATGGATGAAGTTGGTCTAAAAGGCAGGGATAAAAATTGGTGAAGTAGTATGCGAGTAGTAATACAAAGGGTGAGGGAGGCGTCGGTGAGTATTGGCGGCCGGGTTAAGGCGGCTATCGGGCCGGGGCTGATGATTCTGC
>OMVB01000012.1 GCA_900314395.1 uncultured Prevotellaceae bacterium
TTCGTGTATCTTGCTCCGGACTATTTACAATGCAGGATGTAATTGTTCGACCGACTTGGGATAATTTAGATATTGACAATCGAACTTCTCAACTCGTTAATAGCTTCATCTCAATTTGGATGGCATAATTCACTACGGAAGGATTTAGTGATATATATGCGCCCCGTTCAAACGGGGCGCTATTACATCTTTAATCCATGCGCTACACCCACAATCTACCTAAAATCTATCTTACGCATAGATATGCCCCACTTCGGGGAGGCTAGAATCGTTGTGTTTGAATGGAATATTTAAATGCCAACTTCTCCTCCGTTAACCTTGTGGCTACATAAGGATAGTACTTCTCAATAAACTCCAACATCTGCTCCTCTTTGAGGTCAAAGAAGTACTCTTCAAGCCAAATTCTAAAATTACCGGATTTGTCTATCCCGCCATAGCACTCGTCAGGGTCATACATGCCTTCTTTTGCAAAGACGTCCATCATCTTCTCTTCATTTTCGAGCATGACCTCATTCTCCTCGAATTCGTTAATCAGGGCATAGCGATAACTGATTCTCTTACATTCGTTATTGATGGCATCCTCCAGTTTCTGGTGAACATGGGGGAGTGAAAGGTCCTTTGCTTCCTCGTCAGTCAGCTCAACCTGTACGGTATAGTGACGGATTCCGCAGCTGTCAAACCAGGAGCAGTTGTCCATACTAAAATCGAACGGTATAGTGATGGTCTTCATCGTGATGGCTATAGTTATGTGTCAAGTGGTCCTCACAAATTTAGGGAAAAAAGCGAAAATGAGTATGAAAGAATCGCAGAAATCAAAGGTATAACCAGCTACAGGAAAGAGTTTGATTAAGAGTAATCAAACTCCTCCTTAAACGCCGCTAAATTGGCATTGTGGGAATGATGGTTCTCGATTATGGAGAAGGTTATCAGCTTGTATTTGTTCTTGAACTCCGGTTCCTCCATAACTTCGTGGAAAATCTTGGCAATTTCCTTCGGCGGATTCTTGAACGCACCGCAGCCAAAAGCCCCCAGTACCAGGGAATCATGACCGTAGGTAAGACCTATGCGGAAGATAGTCCGGATCTTATTCCGGGTAATATCAATAGCCCTCTGCGGCATCTTACCGTCACGCGTCAGCCTGATAGAATACCTACCGTTAAGATTCAACGCGGCGCATGTAATCACAGCCACATTATACGGCTCCTCCATTAGTTCGCAGTCCAATCCTTTACGAAAAACCGTGACATCAGGAGAATACACTGCGCTGAATTCAGAAACAATCGGGTAGTGTTCTCCAGATTGCAATGCATAGCCAAATCTGGAAGCATACCCGGGGTCAAAAGAGAAAATAGAACGGGTCAATGTACTTCTGCGGCAGATGGTTTCTTCCTGAGCTCTGGCACCATTCTCAACTCCGCCACCCGGATGTCCGGCGCTGGCAAAATTAAGAAGAGCCGGATTGTAGCCCTCCTTTACCAGGCGCTCGGCAGCAACCAGACAGTCATTACCTTCAACAATGACTTTGGTGCCCCCTTCAACGTCGGGGGCTGCAATTGCAGGAAGCTCATGCTGCAAGCATTTGCCCAAGCCGAGCATTCTGGAAAAATAAAATGGAATCCATTTGCCGGAAGGCGTTGTATAGCCGCCGGCTTTTATAAGCCTGGTGGTTTCACGAAATATGCCTGCGTTCTTTCTTTTACGCTCCGTTACGGCAGGGTCATAGTATTCAAATGCCATATATCTTAATTATGTGGTTACTAGGATGTTCAAATATACTAAAAATATCGGATTAATCCTCTACTCTTTCGAACTTTCCGGTATATTCATAGTCTACGGGGTTGTAGTCACTTGCCACGAAACCATATTCGCTTTCTGTCCAACGATTGTCAGACTCGTAAACAACCCTTTTAACGTGGAATTCCTTACCGTTTTCTTCATCGCGAACCTCTATCTCCCTTCCCTTTTCGTCCTTGATTACGGTCTTGACGAAAGTCTCTACCTTACCGTTTTCATAGGTCTTTACGGATTCTGTAATCTCTTTGTCGCCCTCTTTCCTATAGGTATAATTCGTCTCGTAATCAACCCATAAGGGACCTATCAGCTCGCCGCCTTTTTCAGACACAAGCACTCCGTCGCAAAACTTCCTTTCAACCTCAAACTGTAGTTCCGGTTCCATATTCAATCCGCCGTCTTCCGACTCATAATAAACTTGCGACGCTTCATAAATGGGGTTTCCTTCCTCTGAAGTCACAATAACTCTCTCCCATTTGTCGCTTCCTTTATCACTCTCTATAATCTCTACCTGATTCCCCTCGTCGTCCTTTTTGTAATAGTGATTATCCTCTGATGGATACGAATAATACCTAACCAGGCGTCCGTTTTTGTCATATGTATAAGTAGCAACATGGTGTTCGTCGCCTTCCCACGACTCAGTTTTTATTGGTTGCCCTTTATCATTAAGGTAAGTAACTACGTTTAATGAAGAAATCTCCTTTGTGCCGTCGGGATTCTTGATAATCAATTCGGTCTTTGACTGTATTTTCATTGCTGATTGAGTTATTTGTTTTATGATACCTACTGTTGTAAATCCCATTTCTTACACCATAAACACAAAAAACCACCGGATCCGTAAAGATCCAGTGGTTTATTGCGATTGGCTTATGCGGCGAGAAGACCGTTGTCCAGAGCCTTCCTAAGAGCCTTGCGAGCTCTGCACAGAAGAGTGTGAACGTCACAGACAGGGCAGCCCATCTTTTTGGCCATTTGCTTGGCTGTCATACCTTCAAGATGAAGGTAAATGACAAGTCTGTACTTCTCGTTAAGAGAATCGATGGCACTGTAGATGGCGCCTACTGCCTCCTTCGACTCGATGTCGAAGCTTGCCTCTCTTCCGCCCTCCACCGTATCAAAGAATGAGCGCGAGGCGTCATCTTTGTCTAAGTAGGTTCTGGGATGAACATACGTGGCGAGCTGTTTCTGATGCTCTTTGTATGCGTCCTTCCTTGCGTTGCCGGCAATTCTGCTGGCCCAGGTTTTGGCGCTGGACTTGGCAGGGTCAAAAGACCCGCGATACTTCAGCGTCCTAAGGATGGAGTCTTGACACAAGTCCTCCAGTTCCTCTGCAGACAGTTCCCTCCCCCCGGTTTTACCGTAGACTTCGACGTTCGTCCTGACTGAGTCGAAGATTTCCTGACAGGAAATGGTTTTACCGCTTTCGGTGGTAAATGTAGCCTTTGTGGCAGTGTAGATTTTCTCCATGGTGCATCAATTTAGGAGGTTCTGCTTACAGTCGCCCGAAGCATTAGGGCAATTTGCGTCATTGGTCCCGCGCAAAAATTAAAAATTTTAATAGGCACTGCGGAACACAAATCGCAGTCATTCCTGACTTGATGCGTATTTCAAAGAACTACACTTTGCACATGAATTTATTACTAACAAATACAGTGCCAGACAGTTACGGTTGCGCTAAAAACCTATTTTATTTCGTTTCTCCTTTCTGTTGAGAATCTCTTCTCGGCAATAGGCCTCCAGCGACTGAAGATTGGGGACTTCTCCGTAGAGGATATAATCCACCGTGCTCTTTCGGGCTATGTTCTCTATGTTTCCTCCGGAGAAGGAGAATTTGTCGGCAAGCGAAGCAGCCTCGGCCTCTGAAAGGTCCGGAATCATGGACTTCCAGATTTTTGCTCTGCATTCTTTCTCCGGCAGTTTGAACTCTACCTTATAAATGAATCGGCGTTCAAATGCAGGGTCAAGGTTGGAAAGAAGGTTAGTGGTGGCAATGAGTATGCCTTCCAGATTCTCCATTTCCTCCAGGATAATGTTCTGGATGGAATTGTTCATTTGGTCTACACTGCTCTCGATGTTGTCAAGCCGCTTGGAAAAGATGGCATCGGCCTCGTTGAAGAACATAATGGGAGCCTTGCTTCTGGTACGACACAGCTTGCGGTAAGATTGGAAGACATAACGGACAGACTTCTCACTGTCCCCTACCCACTTACTGCGAAGCTGCGACATATCGACGCAGAATATTTCACGTCCGGTACGGCG
Source organism: uncultured Prevotellaceae bacterium (assembly GCA_900314395.1). Lineage (GTDB taxonomy): Bacteria > Bacteroidota > Bacteroidia > Bacteroidales > UBA932 > Cryptobacteroides. Next base: position 4,051 of record OMVB01000012.1, read on the forward strand.
CGCCAGTTCGAAAGCACTGGCAGTCTTGCCTGTGCCCGGTGCTCCGTAGAATATCGCGTTAAATCCTTTACGCATTCCCGATGATTCCAGCCTCTTCTGGACAAGTTTGAATGTGTCTTCGCATAACAGGTCTGTCAGACGATTAATCTGAATGTCCTCGTCTTTATTAAAGAAGAGGTCCTTGGCTTTGATGGCTTCCGGTTTGACTAAATCCTTATGCTGAATCTCCGGTTCAGGGGCAATCTCTATTTCGCAGAGGAAGTCGTTCATAACGGTATCGGACAATGACAAAGTTTCTGTATCGGCCATACCTTCGTCAATAGCAAAGGTCACAAGACCTGTCTGCTGTAAAGTAGAGTTTCCGTTGGTGAAGACGCGCTTAAGACGCTCGTCGTCGTCGAAGTAGCTCGTAAAATTGGTCAAGATTTCTATGGAGACACCCCTATTGCCATGTGACACATACCGATGGCACAGATAATAGAATATTCGGCGCTCCGTTTCTGAGCATTTGGTATACAAGGAAGACTCCAGGGCCTTTTTACAGAACACAAGATGGTCATTGTTCCTTACAAGTGAATCCAGTTCTTCCAGCAATCTGTCGACATCTAAAGAGTCGTTTCTATATGCTCCAAAGTGCTTTCTGAAACGCGAGAAGATTTCGTCCGCGCTAAGGCCGGTCATTGGAACCGGAATGAATTCCGCCTCGTTTTCTACTGCCTTAAGCATTTCGCAGGAAACCCGGTAGCAGATACGATTCCCACGCTGGCCGCACATTTGTATTATTCCGGCTTTGTCCATTTCGTGGAGAGACTTATGGAAACGCAGGAATTCAATATTGGTACAGCCAAGGTACCGGGCTAGGTCCTCGTCGTCCAGTTGGTTACTGGTTGTGGTCTTTTCAAGTATTGCGGCAAGCAAAACAGTACTGTTGCTGTCTATATGATACTGTTTACTTACATGTTCAATGTCTTCCCCGACTTCATCGAGCGTTTCCTGGGACAGACCCATTTCGTTGATTTTCTGGAAAATGCGGTTCAAGCAAGCGGCCTGTGTCTTGACGCTTGCGTCTTCAGATTTGAAGTTCTTTCTGATAAATAGCGAGTTCTCTTTTCTCATAACACCTATATATACTACGCACCCCGCCGATTATTTCACCAAATAATCAAAGTTTTAGTTCTTTCTTGAAAGAATGTTCGGGGCAATCTGTAGATATTAGTGAACAACACAGATAGAACAGATGTACAGAAACAGGATATTTAAAGAAGTCAGGTACTTTTCCCGCGATGGATCAACTATGCCGAACGGTATCGGATTCCAGCGGGGGAACTTTTTACACGAATGCAAAGTCAATAAAGAAGCGTTTGACGCCGATGGAGCAGTAAGCGGAATAATCGTCTTTCCAAGCCCGGAATTGGATACGGGCAGCATCTCCGACATCGTCGGAGCGCACTCCGTCGGAAACGTGTTTAAAGGCAAGTATGTTGGCAAGAATGATGAGGTGTTTGATGAGCACTCGACCACGATTGCCGTTGCCAGCCTGTCTTCAAAGGAACTGTTACGACTCGCCGCAAACCTTGCCGGCCTTCTTCACCAACAATCCGTCCTGGTGAAAGATACAACTAAAAATAAGATCTTAATCGGTGTTTTTGGGATAAAATAAGACTCCCCCGCTTCACAGCGGAGGAGTCTCGCAATTCTAACCTAAAACTTAACCTATGAAAAAACTATTCGATTAAAAGTTATTGCAAGGTCTGTGCCAAAACGTGAAAAAATTTTCAGATTTTTCACTTCATTTAAAATTAACGCCTTATTTTGCGTTGCCAAGAGGGCCGTCAAAGCCGGGAAGGCCGGGCTCTCCGTAAATATTGCGGCTGTAGGTGTAACCAAGGGCGTCGTAGATGCGAAGCATCCTGCCGACATCGGCCTTGAACCTCTCATAATCTTTACGCTGCGGGGCGCACCACTGAAGCTCGCTAAGCGCATCCATCCTTGGAAGAACCATATAGAAAAGGTGGGGCTCTGTAGCTACGTATTCTGTCCAGAGGTTGGCCTGAACGCCAAGAATATGCTTCTGGGACTCTTCAGGGATGTCGTCATAAGCCTCAAAGGAATAAGTCTTCTCTATGGTGCAAGGGCAGCAGATGGCAAAAGGCTCCTGGTCTACAGCCTCTGACTGATAGTAGTCAAAGTAAAGATAGCCGCCGGGAGTCATGATTGCGTCATAACCCTTCTTTGCAGCCTCTATTCCGCCCTTGGCGCCGCGCCAAGACATAACAGTGGCACCTTCTGCCAGATTACCCTCAAGGACCTCATCCCAGCCGATAATCTTGCGGCCATGGTCATTCAGGTACTTCTGCACGCGTGCGGTTACATAGTTCTGCAGGTACTGCTCTGCGGTGTGGTTGTCATCGGTCTTAAGGCCAAGCTCGGCAATACGCTTCTGGCAATCTGGACATTTCTCCCATTCTACCTTGGGGCATTCGTCGCCGCCGATATGGATATACTCGGAAGGGAAGAGCTGCATAACCTCATCCAGGACACCCTCTATAAACTCAAAGGTTTTCTCTTTACCGGGGCAAAGGACCTCATTTGCAACACCCCAGCGCGGCCAAACCTTGTAAGGGCCGCCAGTGCAGCCAAGCTCCGGATAAGCAGAAAGGGCGGCAATCATATGGCCGGGAAGGTCTATCTCCGGGATAACGGTAATGCCAAGATTCTCTGCATAATCAACCACCTGCCGAATCTGCTCCTGGGTATAATATCCGCCATAAGGGGTACCGTCGCAAACAAGCGGATCGAACCTCTTGAGGATAACAGTTTCATCCCTCATTGAGCCGATTTCAGTAAGGCGGGGATATTTCTTAATCTCAATCCTCCAGCCCTGGTCGTCGGTCAGATGCCAGTGGAAGCGGTTAATCTTATGGAAAGCCATTACGTCCAGATACTTCTTAACTACGTCTATATCAAAGAAATGGCGGCTTACGTCAAGGTGCATTCCCCTGTAGCCAAAACGGGGCCAGTCATTGATGAAGACCTCCGGGATGGTCCAGTCCGGGTTCTCCTGCGTGGTGCCAAAATAAGCATCAGGGAGCAGCTGCGCGATGGATGCTATTGCATAAAGCACTCCGCTGTGGGTAGCCGCGGTAACGGTCATTTTGTCCTTTTTAACGTCGATGGAATACTGTTCCGGCTGGTATTTTCTGTCCAGGACAAAGCGGATTCCGGTCTTTTGCAGGCCTTCGTCCGCGGTGACACTTTTATTGAGAACGCCCGACAGCCGTCTTGCGAAATCGGCAATATGGCCGATGCTGGCATCGTCGAACTTGCCGTCATAGCTGACGGTGGCCTCTGCTACGTTGAAGCGGCCTTCTCCGGTGTAATTAACCACCTGCGGCTGTGGTATAATGCCGATGGTTTCGTTTGGATATTCCTTCTGCGAGCAGGCGACTGCCAGGATACCCATTGCGATGATGGAAAGTCTGAATTTCATACAATAAAGAATTTGGTCTACAATAATAGGAAAAAATGACTAAATTTGCAAAAGATCATATGCCCCGATGAATTATAATCTATAATGTTATTTATATGAAAACTATCAAAATCCTTTGTCTGGCAGCTGTTGCAGCGTTGTTTGCAAGCTGCGGAAACAACGCGCAGAAGGCCAAAGAGGCCGCAGAGCGCGAGCAGGCCATTGCCGATTCCCTTGCACAGGTAGAGGCCGCTGCAAAAGAGGTTGCTTTTGAGGAGTTCTTCGCAAATCTTCCGGAAGAGCCTGTGTTTGACATCGTCACCAACCTTGGCACTATCAAGGTAAAGCTCTACTCGCAGACTCCGGCACACCGCAAGAATTTCGCAAAACTTGCCTTCACAGGTTTTTATGACAATGTGCTCTTCCACAGGGTAATCAACGGCTTCATGATCCAGGGAGGAGACCCTAACAGCAAGGATCCCGAGCGTCAGGCAGAATACGGAAAAGGCGGCCCCGGATACACCATCCCCGCAGAGTTTGTCCCCGAATACAAGCACATCAAGGGCGCCCTTGCAGCAGCCCGTCTTGGAGACGCTGCAAACCCCCTCAAAGAGTCTTCCGGCTCACAGTTCTACCTGGTCCAGAACCCGGAGACCTGCGCCCAGCTTGACGGCGAGTACACTGTCTTCGGCCAGACAATCGAAGGCCTTGATGTAATAGACAAGATTGCTTCCGTAGAAACCAACAACCGCGACCTCCCCCTGAGTCCGGTCAAGATACTCAAAGTAACTCTCGCGGAATAGAACTATTTAAACAAAAAACCGGGCCGGTTCCCATAGGAGCCAGCCCGGTTTTTTATATCTGACAAATGGAATTAGTCAGAGAGTGAGAAACGCTTGAAGGCAACAACCTTGGCCTCTTTGTCAGCAGCAGTGATGTACTGCTTTACAGAAACCTTATTGTCCCATACGAAGTCCTGCTCCTCAAGAGTCTGCTCTTTGAAGAACTTCTGTACACGGCCGTTGGCGATGTTCTCTACCATCTGTGCAGGAAGGGAAGCAGCCTTCTCCTCGCCTACAGTCTTGATGATCTCGCGGGCCTGTGCAGCCTGCTCCGGGGTAATCCAGCCCTTTGCAGTGTTGGACTCGATGTGATCCTCGCTGTCTACGTGTGCAGGGTTGATGCCAACCTTCTTGAGTGCAGCCTCTACAGCCTTCTTAACGAGCTCTTCCTTTGTCTTCTGGATAGCTACGGCCTTCTCCTGGTCTACTACTGCCTGAGGGCAAGCCTCTTTGTTCACAGCGACAGGATTCATGGAAGTAACCTGCATTGCTACGTTCTTGCCAACCTCTGCGGGAACCTCTTTGTTGAATGCTACGATAGCACCGAGCTTACCGTTGAAGTGAACATACTGTGCAATGAAAGGAGCCTCCAGGGTCTCATAGCAGGCGAGAACGTGCTTTTCACCGGTCTTACCGGTCTGGGCGGAAATCTCTTCCTCTACAGTGTGACCATTTGAGCAAGGAGTAGCCTTGAGGCCCTCTGCGTCTGCAGGGAAAGCCTTGATGGCAGCGTCGGCGATCTCACCGGCGAGTGCCTTGAAATCAGGAGTAGCGCTAACGAAGTCAGTCTCGCAGCCGAGGCAAACGAGAACAGCCTTTCCACCTTCGATACGTGCAAGAACTGCACCCTCGGTAGTCTCACGGTCAGCACGCTTTGCAGCAACGAGCTTACCTTTCTCGCGGATGATCTCAACAGCCTTGTTGAAGTCGCCTTCGGCCTCGATGAGAGCCTTCTTGCAATCCATCATACCGGCGCTGGTCATCTGACGCAGTTTCATTACGTCTTTTGCTGTAATTTCCATAATTTTCTCCTTTGATTTAAAATGATTATTCAGCTGCAGGTGCTTCTGCTGCGGGAGTTTCCTCCTTTACTGCCTCTTCCTGAGCGGGCTCTGCCTGTGCGCCCTTGCGTGCGCGGAGCTTCTTGGGAGCTGCGGGCTTATCCTCTGCGGGAGTAGCGGGAGCTTCTTTCTCCTTCTCAAGCTTGCGCTCTGAGAGACCTTCCTGAATAGCATCGCAAAGTACACCGGTGATGTATTCGATGCTCTTTGCAGCGTCGTCGTTTGCCGGAATCACGTAGTCAATCGGGGTGGGATCGCAGCAAGTATCAACCATTGCGATAACCGGAATATTGAGACGATTGGCCTCCTTAACGGCGTTTGCTTCTTTCTGGATGTCTACAACGAAGATTGCAGAAGGGAGACGGCTCATGTCCTTGATGGAACCGAGGTTCTTCTCGAGCTTGGCTCTCTGACGGTCTATCTGAAGGCGCTCACGCTTTGCGAGCTTCTCAAATGTACCATCCTCTTTCATCTTGTCGATGGTGTTCATTTTCTTGACAGCCTTGCGGATGGTGGGGAAGTTTGTGAGCATTCCACCGGGCCAGCGCTCTGTCACTGACGGCATGCCGACAGACTCAGCTTTCTCTGAGATGATGTCTTTTGCCTGTTTCTTGGTTGCCACGAAGAGGATCTTCCTGCCGCTGCGGGCAAGTTCCTTCATCATCTGGGCAGCCTCGTCGATTTTAACTATACTCTTGTGCAGGTCAATGATATGGATTCCATTCTTCTGGTCGAAGATATAAGGAGCCATTTTAGGATTCCACTTACGGGCGAGATGTCCGAAGTGAGCACCTGCATCGAGTAATTCCTGGAAATTTGTTCTTGGCATTGTTTTGTTTCTTTTTCTGTTTTTAAAACTTTTCCTTTCAGGCCTTTGCCTTTCTGGCCTGTCAGGCTCTTTACATCAACCGGTCGGTAACATATAATAATATGGTCTTTCCGGTTTTCCGCAGTCCCGGCAATCTCAAAAAACTTGTGATTTGTAACCGGACTGTGCTGTAAATCAGTGTCAGCAGCCGATTAACGTTTGCTGAACTGGAAGCGGCGGCGTGCACCAGGCTGACCAGGCTTCTTCCTCTCCACCTCGCGGGCATCGCGGGTAAGGAAGCCGGCGGTCTTGAGTGCAGAACGGTAGGCCTCACGGTCAAGCTCGCTGAGTGCGCGGGCGATTCCGAGTCTGAGAGCCTCTGCCTGACCTTTAACGCCACCTCCGTCGAGGTTAGCCTTAACGTCAAACTGACCTGCAGTTCCGGTAACTTCGAAAGGCTGGTTTACGATATAAACGAGAGTGTCCTCTGCGAAGTAATCCTTGAGGTCACGGCCGTTAACCGTAATGTTGCCTGCACCGGCTGTCAGATAAACACGAGCCACAGCTGATTTACGTCTTCCAAGGGCGTTAACTGTTTTTTCCATTTGCTCTGTTTAGATTTCGTTCAACTTAATTGATTTAGGGTTCTGTGCCTGGTGGGGGTGCTCAGGACCTGCATAAATAAACAGGTTGTTGATGAGCTTGTCACCAAGACGGGTCTTAGGAAGCATACCCTTTACTGCTCTCCTGACCAGTTCAGTAGGTCTCTTGCGAAGAATCTCTGCAGGCGTGGTGAAGCGCTGTCCGCCGGGATAACCGGTGTAGCGTACATACACGCGATCAGTCATTTTCTTGCCTTTGAGGGCTACCTTCTCTGCGTTTACTACGATAACGTTGTCACCGCAGTCTACGTGAGGAGTATAACCGGGTTTGGTCTTGCCGCGGAGGACAAGAGCAACCCTTGAAGCAAGGCGACCAAGTGCAAGATCTGTTGCATCAATGACAACCCACTCTTTCTTTACAGTTGCCGCATTGAGCGATACTGTTTTGTAGCTTTGTGTGTCCACTGTCTTGATCTTTAATGGTTTATACTTAAAAATTTGCGATCCCTACAAAAAATAGGGACCGCAAATGTAGGAATAATTTGGTTAATAGCCAAATTTTATTTGTATAAGCCGATTTAGAAATTGTATCGGCCGTAGTTGATATAGTCGATACCTTTGTCTACAGCTGTTATTGCTACGATGGTGATAATCACTCCTACAACAAGGGCGATAAGGCCGATTACAAGGCCGGCGATGGCAAGTCCCTTGGGCTCTTTTCTCATTCCGAAACCGGAGAAAATGACAGCAAGCAAGGAAACGATAGCATCAAGGATGGGACACCAGAAAAAGACTGCGCCCACCAGAGCAAGTACAAATCCTGCTATACCCATGCCGTTCACCTGCCGGGGAGCTATCTGATACTGATACTGGTACTGAGGCTGCTGATACTGGGGCTGCTGATACTGAGGCTGCTGAGGAGCATACTGCGGAGCCTGGGGCTGCTGAGGCTGCTGGGGAACGTTAGGATCTTCCATTGTAAAAGGTATTTAGTTTTAATTATTTGCTAGTGATTACAAATATAATAAAAAAATTACAATCCGTACACCGATGCCTGCTCTTTCAAAGGCTCGTCCCCCCATCTTTGTGCAATATAATCAAGAGTTTCAAGCACTTTGGCAGCATCCTGCTCCGTAACAAGGCGGATTCTGGTTTCCCTGAAGTCCGGCAGCCCTTTGAAGTAGCAACTTAGGTGGCGACGCATCTCAAAAACGCCGGTGACAGGGCCCTTCAGGTCCAGCGAAAGCTGCATCTGCCGCTTGGCAAGCGCCACCCTGTCCCTGACAGGCAATGGCGGGAGCAGTTCCCCCGTTGCAAGATAATGCTTTATCTCCGTGAAAATCCACGGATGCCCGAACGACGCACGTCCTACCATTATGCCGTCCACGCCATATTTATTAAAGGCCTCCAGGGCCTTTTCAGGAGAGTTTATATCTCCATTGCCGATGATGGGGATTTTCATCCGGGGATTGTTTTTCACGGCGCCGATGAGCGTCCAGTCTGCCTCTCCTTTATACATTTGGCAGCGCGTGCGCCCGTGTATGGTAAGGGCCTGGATGCCCGCATCCTGAAGGCGTTCTGCCAGCTCCACTATGATTTTGGAATTGTCGTCCCAGCCAAGACGGGTTTTTACCGTTACCGGCTTTCCAACGGCCTCTACAACGGCCTTGGTGATTGCCACCATCTTGTCCGGGTCCCTCATCATTCCGGATCCGGCACCGCGTCCGGCAATCTTGCTTACGGGACAGCCGAAGTTTATGTCTATGAAGTCGCAACCGTGGCCGCCGGCAATCTCTGCGGCATGGTCGGCCATTTTAGCCGCATCCACCATAGCCTCGGGAATGTTGCCGTAGATCTGGATGCCCACAGGGGCTTCCTCCGGCAGGGTGCGCATCTTGGCAATCGCCTTTGCGGCGTCGCGGACAAGGCCGTCGGAAGAAACAAACTCCGTATAGACGGCATCGGCCCCGCATTCCCGGCAAAGTATGCGGAATGAGGCGTCGGTTACGTCTTCCATCGGCGCAAGCACCACCGGCCTGGGGCCCAAATCTACAGTTCCTATCTTCATAACTGACTGCAAAATTACATACAATTTTGGATTATTCTTGCTAACTTTGCCGCCTATGATTGACAAATTAGTCCTCTTCCCATATTATCTGACCCTTAAAATCAGGCACACCCTCTACGACAAAGGGTGGAAAAAGAGCCGTACGGGAGCCATTCCCACCGTCTGCGTAGGCAATATAACCGCCGGCGGAACCGGGAAAACCCCGCATACGGAAATGATACTCAAGTCCTTGCTCCGCAGCGACGACTGGGGCATGAGGGAGATTTCCGTGCTGTCCCGCGGATACAAACGCAGCAGCCGCGGCTTCCAGCAGATAACCCGCGGGGACGGGGCCTCATTTGCCGGGGACGAACCTGCCCAAATCAAGAAGAACTTTCCCGGATTAACCGTGGCCGTCTGCAAGGACCGCCTTGAAGGCCTTGATTTCCTGGCCCATCCGGAAAAGCTCTCCACAGTAAAGAAGGCGCGCAAATGCAAGAACAAGGATTTTCAGCCGGCAGAGGTTGCCGTTCTTGACGATGCCTTCCAGTACAGGGCGCTCCGCCCCACCTTCTCCCTTGTCCTTGTAGACTATAACAGACCTATATATAAAGACAGCCTGCTGCCAATCGGGCGGCTCCGCGACCTCCCGGAAAGGCTGGCCGCCGCCGATGCCCTGGTTGTGACAAAATGCCCGGTTGTCCTTGAGTCCTGGGAGAAGACCGACTGGCTTAAGCCTCTGGGAATCAAGGACTTCGACGCAGACGGCTGCACAGGTACGCTGCACGGGAAGAAGCTTCATATATTTTTCACTTCCATAAACTACAGGCCCCTGCGGCCGGTTTACGAGCAGGAGAGTGACAAACGCTACAGCTACTCCAGCAGGGCCATCCTGTTTACAGGCATTGCAAAGGACACTCCCCTGCGCCGCTACCTTAGCGACTCCTTCAAGATTGTGCGCCACTTCAGCTTCCCGGACCACCACAAGTTCAGCTCCGGAGACATCCGCAGCCTGGTTTCCGCTACGGAATCCGCTCCCACCGCCGCACTCATAACAACGGAGAAGGATGCCCAGAGGATCCTGGACTGCAAGAAGGTCCCGGACACAATAAAAGAAAGGATGTTCTACGTGCCAATTGAAGTCGCTTTCCTCTCAGAAAACGAGCAGACTGTTTTTGATGAAACGATGCTGGAGGCGCTCAGGAGCTTTATTCCTGAACCTTGACGGAATAATCGTGAATAATTGAGAAAATCTTTTCCACCATCGACTTATCTACGCCGATGGCGTCCGCTTCTTTGCGCAGTCTGTCCATAACGGCCTCCCATCGGCCGGTCTGAAGAATGGATATTCCGTATTCTTTTTTCAGCGAGCCGATGCTGCGGCTAACCCGCATCCGCTCTTCCAGAAGGGACAGCAGGCGGGAATCGATATCGTCTATTCCGGAGCGGAGCATCTCCAGGTTGCTGGAGAATGACTCGTCGCTGCTGACGGCGGAACGGACTTTCAGGGAGCTCTTAAGCCTGGTGAACTGGGCTGGAGTTAGCTGCTGCGCGGAATCGCTAAGGGCCTCCTGAGGCTTGGGATGCACCTCTATCATAAGGCCGCAGGCTCCAAGGTCCAAAGCCCTCTGGGACAGCTCTTTAATATATTTTACATCACCGGCGATATGACTGGGGTCAACAAAAAAAGGCAAGTCCTTCAGCCTTGTACGCAGGTGAGTGGACATTTCCCACACGGGGGCGTTCCTGAAAGGTGTTTTTTCAAGGGTAGTAAAGCCGCGCAGAACGGCGGCGATTTTGCCGATGCCGGCAGCCTGCAGGCGCTCAATTGCGCCTATCCACAGGTCAAGGTCCGGGCTCACCGGGTTCTTTACAAGTACCGGGATGTCCGTTCCCTGAAGGGCGTCGCAGATTTCCTGCACCTGGAAAGGATTGGCCGTTGTCCTGGCCCCTATCCACAGCAAATCCACGCCGGCTTCCAGGCAGGCCATGACATGTTGGGCGGAGCCGGCTTCCGTGCATATTTTCATGCCGGTAAGCTCCCTGGCTTCCAGCAGCCAGGCCAGGCCGGCCGCCCCTACGCCTTCAAAGCCCCCCGGATGGGTCCGGGGCTTCCACAGCCCGGCCCTGAGCACGCCCACGCCGGCCGCCTTCAAGGCTGCGGCCGCCTCAAGGACCTGCTCCCGGCTCTCTGCGCTGCACGGGCCGGCCACGACAAAGGGCCTGTCCCCATCCGGGAACAGTCCCCACTGTGAAACCGGTACCAGGCCTGCCACTTAAACGGTAAGGATATCTTTTTCCTTGGCGGCGATGACCTCGTCTACCTTCTTGACATTCTTGTCGGTTACTTTCTGGATCTCGTCCTCACCCTCGTGCTGGACATCCTCTGTGATGAGGGAGGCCTTCTGGGCCTTCTTGAGCTGCTCTACTCCGTCCCTGCGGGCGTTTCTGATAACCACCTTGGCGTTCTCACCGGCAGCCTTGGCCTTCTTGATGAGTTCCTTGCGCCTTTCCTCTGTAAGAGCGGGCACCACGCAGCGGATAATCTCTCCGTTGTTGGAAGGGGTGAGGCCCAGGTTTGCGTCAAGGATAGCCTTTTCAATCTTTCCGATAAGGTTCCTCTCCCAGGGCTGGATGGCAAGTGTTTTGGCATCCGGGGTGGTAACTGATGCTACCTGGGGGATGGGAGCGGGAGTTCCGTAATAATCTACGGTAACGTTATTGAAGATTAAAGGATTGGCTTTACCAACCCGGTAGGTTTTGAGGTCTTCCTCCAGGAAGTTGATTGCGTCTTGCATCTTCTCATCTGCTGAGTTTACGATGCTCTTGGCGTTTTCTGTAAGCATATCTAATTGATTTTTAATTACTTATGAACTATTGTACCGATATTTTCCCCTGCCAGCAGTCTTGCCAGGTTGCCAGAGCGGTTCATGTCGAAGACGATGATTGGCATGTTGCCGTCGGAGCAGAGGGCGAAGGCGGTCTGGTCCATCACCTTAAGGTGCTTGGACAGGGCCTCGTCAAAGCTGAGCTCCTGGTATTTTGTAGCAGCAGGATCTTTTTCCGGGTCCGCCGTATAAACGCCGTCCACCCTTGTGCCCTTCAGGAGAGCATCGGCCTTTATCTCAAGAGCGCGGAGCGCAGCACCTGAATCCGTGGTGAAGAACGGGTTTCCGGTACCGCCGGCGATGAGGGCGACGCCGCCTTTTTCCAAAACGGCAACCGCCGCATCGCGGTTGTAGTAGCGTGCAAAAGGCTCCATCAGCGTGGATGTAAATACCTGGGCGTCAATTCCCTCTTCTTTGATAAACATTGAAAGGGCGAGCGAATTGATGACCGTTGCAAGCATTCCCATCTTGTCCCCGTCTACGCGGTCGAAGCCTTTTCCGGTGCCCTGCAGGCCCCTGAAAATATTTCCGCCGCCGTTGACGATGGCAACCTGCATACCGGCCCTTACAGCCGCTGCAACTTCCTTCGCATAGGCCTTAAGGCTTTCCGTATCAAGGCCTTTGCCCAGTGAGCCGCCCAGACTCTCTCCGCTGAGCTTGAGTAATACGCGTTTGTACATAAATGTCAATTTGTAAGAAAAGCGGAAACAAATTTATCGAAATATTATGAAACTTGCAAGAAACAAACTATATTTGCTATCTGAAACCGAAAAAAACTTTAAACTATATGGCTAACGCATTCCACTATTCAATTGGCAAGAAGTTTATCCAGGCTATCAGCGGAGCTTTCCTTGTGATTTTCCTTCTGCTTCACGGCACAATCAACTTCTTCTCAGTAATTGACTCCTTTACCGGAAACTTCGGCAGCTCGGAAGGTCTCTTCGCAAAAGGCTGCGAATTCATGAGCCTCCCTATCGTTACCATCATGGTACCGGTCCTGGCTCTCGGCTTCATCGTCCACATTGGCTACGGTATCTATCTTACATGGTACAATGTCAAGGCTCGCGGCGGTTACAAGAGATATGAGGTTGCCAGCAAAGCTGCAGCAGACTCATGGTCCGCAAAGAACATGTTCGTCCTTGGTATGGTAATCCTTGGTATCCTGTTCTTCCACATGACTCATTTCTGGGCTCACATGCAGCTTCAGGAGTTCACCGGCGGCTTCGCAGATGATCCTTACGTTCTCCTTACCACTACATTCGGCAAATGGTGGGTTCTCCTTATCTACATCCTCTGGTTTGTAGCTGTCTGGTTCCACCTCTGCCACGGATTCTGGAGCATGCTTCAGACTATCGGCTGGAACAACCAGATCTGGATGAAGAGACTGAAGGTTATCGGCATCATCGTCGCCACCATCATCTTCTGCATTTTCGCTTCAGTAGCCGTTAACGCTTTCCTTCAGGCAAACGGAATTATCGGCTAAGGAATCAGGGTTCTGATAATATCGTCAGAAACAAAGAATTTGTTTTCAGGAATTCGCAACCGCTGCTCTCCGGGGTGGCGGTTCGCTGTTTCAAGAAGGCCCTTGGACAGGGCTTCCTGAAGGGCGCACGGGCCGATGATACTGCGCAGTTCCCCGGCAGGAAGGCCCGCCGCCGTGCGCAGGCCAAGCATCACCCGCTCCACAGCAATGTCTTCATCCGTAAGAACTTCTGCTTCAGATACATACGTCCCGTCCTGCGCCATTTCACCATTCCAGCACCGGCACTTTTTTCCGTCAAAGGAATGCGCTCCGGGGCCAAGGCCCACGTAGGGCGCTCGGCTCCAGTAGGCGCTGTTATGCCTGGCCTCGTAGCCGGGCAGGGCAAAATTGGATACCTCGTAGTGATTGTATCCGGCTTTGGCCAGGGCACGGCAAAGGCTGTCATACTGCCGGCGACACTGCTCCTGGCCGGCCTCGCGGAAGCGGCCTTCAGCCAGCATTCTCTCCAGGGCGCTGCCCTCTTCTATTGAAAGTTGATAGCAGGAAATATGCTCCGGGCGCAGCTGCAAGGCTGTTTTTACCGTCCGTTCCCAGGCGTCGTCGGACAGGGACGGGAAGCCAAAGATAAGGTCTATGCTAAGGTTCCGGATGCCGCAGGAGCGGACGGTTTCCACGGCGCGCAGGGCGGCATCGGAATTGTGGCGGCGGTTCATCCGCCTCAGGATATCGTCCTCAAAAGACTGTATACCAAGGCTTATGCGGTTTACGCCAAGCCCGGCAAGGCCGTCGACAAAGGGAGCGGAGACATCGTCCGGATTCATCTCTACCGTGAACTCTTCATAAGAGTCAAAGGGCAGGGCGTCCACGATGCGGCGGAAGACGCCAAGCGGCAGCACAGATGGAGTGCCGCCGCCAAAATAAAGCGTGTTTACGCCTGCCGAGCCTATGATTTCCTGACGTCTTGCCTCAACTTCCCTGCAAACATTGCCTGCAAAGGCCTCGAAGGCATCGTCCCCGGTTTTGCAAATCACGGAATAGAAACCGCAATAGGTGCAGAAACTCTTGCAAAAAGGGACGTGGACGTAAATCATTTACCTTAACATGAGAGAGGTTTCTCCAAGCAGGGTCTGTTCTGTGTAAGCCTGAATCGTGTAAACGCCCTTGGTGTACTTGGGAATGTCGTTCAGGTAAATGCTAAGCTCTACCTCTTTGCCCTCATAATCCACCTCGCGGGAGGCCGATGCCAGTATTTCCTCGTCTCCCATTGTGAATGAAACGGAAGAGGAATTGGTAAGCAGGATGTCCTGAGGGTCCTTTACGCGGATATAAATACGGACCGGGCCTCGGGGAGCGAGCTCATTCTCTACCAGGCTGAGCGTTGTAAGAAGCCTGAAGGTACGGCTGCTGCGGTCTGTCTTCTTGTCATTCTTGGCATAAGCCTCTGCATGCAGGCCGCGAGCTTTGAGAATGGAGCCGGCGGCAACCTGCCCGCTGAGCTCGTCCACCTGGGCGGACAGCTGCTCGTTGGCCTTGCGGGCCTCCGCAGCGTCGCGGCGGGCTGCGGCAGCATCGGCGGTGAGCTTATGATTAAGAGTATTCAGGGAATCGATCTGAACGATATAGTTCCTCATGATGCTGCGAAGCGTACCCAGCTCTTTTTCATACTGGCGGATACGGCTGCGGTTTGTAGCCTCTGTGTTCTTGATGCGCTCTATAAGGGCTGCAACCTCTGCCCTGGAGGTGTCCAGCTGGGCGTTGAGCGATGCGTTGGTGGATGAGAGACCGTCATACTCCTGCTGCAGTTCCAGCATCTGGTTGGTCAGCTCTTCCTTCTCTATTTCAAGGTCTTTCACTATCGGCCGATAGTGCATGTTCATATAAACTACCAGGCCGGCAAGCACGACAGCGACGGCTGCCAAGCCAATCATAAGGTTCCTTAATTTCTTTGTTTTTGCCTCGCGGGCCTCCTGCTCACGACGTGCAATTATAGGATCATTTTCCATAGTCTTATCAATTAGAGTGCAAAAATAATCATTTTTAATTATCTTTGCACATACCGGGCCAAAAGCGGCCCCGGAACTTTAATTATGAGGTATTTTATCCGCTCTGTCAAATATTTTATTTACTTCGGCCTGATGCTTGCCGTAATCATGGTGGCGCTGTACGCCCTTAAGATGACGGACCCTCAGGCAAAGGACTTCCCCTCCATGTTCTTTAAGGACGGCTACGATTCGCTGAAGCTCATCGGCCTTGTATTTGCCGGTGTATCAGCTGTTTACCCGTTGATAGGCTTTGCAAAGATAAAGGCCATCGTCCCCGGGGAGTATGCCGATGTCCGCGGAATGGTCATTGACTATATGCAGGAGCGCGGCTATGTCCTGGAGAAAGAAGAAGGTGAGAACCTCTCCTTCCGCGCCTCAAGCATCGTCCGCAAGATAACCCGCATGTTCGAGGACCGGATTGAACTGGAGCGCGATTTCACAGGCTTTCTGGTAAAGGGCAAGCGCTCGGATATCGTCAGGATTATCCACGGCCTTGAGTCCAGGGCCCGCCAGAATAATGTTTAACCAAACCAGGACTGCACTATGGGCAAAATAAACGAAGAGTTCAAAACTGTAGCAATCGTTTCCACGGAAGTGGAAGGACAGATTATCGCCGGCATGCTCCGCGCCAACGGCATTCCTGCAGAAGTATTCGGGGTAGCATCCTCCTATCCCAGCATTAACGCCACCTTCGAGCGTCACGGCGTCCATGTCAAAGTAAACGCAGAAGACTACGACCTTGCCCTGAAACTCATCAACAACACCCCGGAGTAAACGCTTTAATACGTGTAGTATACAGTCTTGATTTGCCCTTTGTCATCGGCCTCGGCAAAGGCGAAGGTGTTTATCCCGTTGTCAGAATGCTTGTAACGGAATAAGTATCCGGACTCTCCGTCTGCACTTTTGAACGATGAAGCACGATATAGTTCCCTGGGCTCTAATCCCCATTCATCATATAACCGTTCAGTGATAATTGAGTGGATGTCAGAAAAGTTTCTGTCAACAGCATTCCGCACCCGGGCCAAAAATCCTCCACGATTTTCGCTTGGTAATTCTATCTTTTTATAATCTCTGCTCCAGCTGTCACCGAATGAAGAATAACCGGCCAGACCAGAAGTAGAATAAAACTCCGCTTCACTAATCCTCGGTTGCATCCAAAGCATGGGATCTCCGTAATAATTGAATTCCAGAAGCGTTGTCATACCTATGCCGATGCATTCTCCATACTTCTGTGCGACAACCCCGTCCATAAACTTTATTTTTGCCTTCTGAAGGGCCTCAGCCGCCGGAACTCCGGAGAATAAAAGACGCAGGTAATAATTCATCATTCTTCCAGAATACCTTGGATGACGAACTCCCTTTTCCATACTGTCGTCAAAGTCTCCGAAAGCAGTCCTTGAGGCACCCACGAAGCAAATGGTATCCTTATATAAAGCACTGAGTAACATTGATTTTGCCCTGTCGTATCCAATGTATTTTGCACCGAAACACGAAACAGTTGCGATGTTTTTGATTGTCCCGCATGAAAGCATTTCAGGAGCAAACGCTTTTGGGTTGATACGGCCTAGGGTTTCATCCGTGTAATCGCCATAATAAGAATTTGTGGTTGGCGCGCCACCGCCGTGTAACAGGAAAATAAGCATGTCGGAACGTGACAGAATTGAGGCGTAGTCCTCCAGTCCGGTCTGACGGAATCTTCCGTCAGGGTCATCCTCAACAGCAAGCGCAGGACTGGTAATCATCTCCCCTTTTGTCATTTCCTCCGACGAAGCTCCATCTTTAACCACAGGGATGCCATCGACCACAAAAGAACCGACAGCCATAGCATTTCTGCAAGTTGTCATCAACGGGGCATTTATGCACATGCCTGATTCAGAAAACGCCTGGGACGCACGGTCAAGATACGAATAAACATCGTCTTTTATACTTGTTTTCATAAACCCGCTTTCCATTGGCAGGCGCCCCACATAAAAACGGGGTTTGCCAATTACAGAACTTAGAGCATCCAAGGATAATTCTCCTTTTTTTGTCAGCTTTACATCGCTGCCACAATAAGCGTAGGGCAAATCACTGTCCACCGTATTATCCAACTCGTTTATATCATGTATTTCCTCTCCGACATCCTGCCCGGGGTTATGGAACTGGGGCACAGGAATAACATCATCGCCGCCTATAATAAAAAGCGACACGGGGTTTTCTCCGGAAATGTCATTCCTGGAACAATAATCATCCAGAATGTCAAGACAGGCACGCCAATCATCTCTTTCTTCAAGAATGTACCCGTAATCACTGTGCCCTAAATCAAGTATGGTATAAGAGCATCCATACTGTTCCAGATGTTTTGCATATTCTGCGAGTTTGTTAAGAATG
>OMVB01000060.1 GCA_900314395.1 uncultured Prevotellaceae bacterium
GGTTGCGTGCTCACAGCACGCCACCTTTTTTAAAATATACAGAACCATGAAACAGAAAAAATTCCTGCTCCCGGAGAGCGAAATCCCGACCCATTTCTTTAACATTCAGGCAATTATGCCCAACAAGCCTCTCCCGTTCCTTAATCCTGCAACCAAGGAGGCCCTTAAACCGGAAGATCTTTATCCCATCTTCTGTAAGGCCTGTGCAGACCAGGAACTGAACCAGACGGACCAGTGGATTCCCATTCCGGAAGAGGTTCGCGAGCAGTATGCCGCATACCGCTGCACCCCTCTCGTACGCGCCTACGAGCTGGAAAAGGCTCTTGGGACCCCGGCTCATATCTACTTCAAGAACGAGAGCGTATCGCCTGCAGGTTCACATAAACTGAACTCTGCTTTAGCACAGGCTTACTACGCCAAGGAGCAGGGCATCACAAACCTCACAACAGAGACGGGTGCAGGACAATGGGGCGGCGCCCTCTCCTATGCCACCAAGAAATTCGGCATAGAATGCGCAGTTTACATGGTTAAAGTAAGCTACGAGCAGAAGCCTTACCGCAGGTCTATCATGCAAACCTTCGGTGCTGCCATAACCCCTTCTCCCTCAATGTCCACCCGCGCCGGAAAAGACATCATAACCCGCAACCCCAACGACCAGGGTTCCCTTGGCTGCGCCATTTCAGAGGCGATAGAGCTTGCAGTATCCACCCCCAACTGCAAATATGCACTTGGCTCCGTGCTCAACCACGTCTGCCTGCACCAGACCGTAATAGGCCTTGAAGCAGAAAAGCAGATGGATCTGGCCGGCGAATACCCGGACATCGTCATTGCCTGCTTTGGCGGAGGTTCCAACTTCTCCGGAATAGCCTTCCCCTTCATGAGGCACAATATTCTTGACGGCAAAAAGACCCGTTTCATAGCTGCAGAACCTTATTCATGTCCCAAACTTACCAAGGGAAAATTTGAGTACGATTTTGGCGACGAGGCCGGAATGACTCCACTTCTGCCGATGTTCACTCTGGGCCACACCTTCAAGCCAGCATCCATCCATGCAGGCGGCCTCCGTTACCACGGCGCAGGTGTAATCCTCTCACAGCTCATGAAGGACGGCCTTATGGAAGCAGTTGATATAGAGCAGCTTGACTCCTTCAAGTCCGGCGTACTTTTTGCCCGCACGGAAGGCATCATCCCCGCCCCGGAAAGCTGCCACGCCATTGCCGCCACAATCAAGGAAGCGCTTAAGTGCAAGGAAACCGGCGAGGCCAAGACCATTCTCTTCAACCTCTCCGGCCACGGATTCGTGGACATGAGCGCATACGACAGCTATTTCTCCGGTGAAATGCAGAACTACCACGTTTCAGACGAAGACCTTGCCAAGTTCATCCAGTCCGCAGATATCCTGAACAAATAAGTCATCCGTTCCGGCATAAGCAATTTGCAGGTTAGGAGGGTTTTTAATATCTTTGTATGATATTATGAAGCGCCTTCTGACCTGCATATTGTTTGCGTACATACTGTGTACCGCCGCCCTTGCCAAAAGAGTAGAGGGCCGCGTACATTACAGTAGCCGCGTCCTCCCCGGCGTCATCGTAACAGACGGGGAAGTTTTCACCCGGACCGACGGAGAAGGCTACTTCCGCATGGAAGTCCGTTCAGACACCCGGTTCATCCAGGTGATCTCCCCCTACGGCTTCACTGCTCCCCTTGCCGATGCTTACCCGCAATCCTGGCAGGAGGCCGAAGGCCGTACGTGGTTCGACTTCGAGCTCCTGCCCACCTCCCCTGCCACAGACTTCACCCTGTTTGCGATGACGCTGCCGCAAATAGCCGATGAAGAGCAGCTTGCAGCGTTTGAATCGACCTTTATACCGGATTTGTCGGACATGGCGATATCGGCAAGAATAAAGGGTTTGACAGTAGCGGTGGCAAGGACGGACAGCATCGGCACGTCGTATCTTCCAAAAGTGAAAAAGCTGCTGGCAAAGGCTAAAATCCCCTTTTACCTGAGCGGGGACGGCCCGTCGGAAAAGGCTTTCTATGTGGGTAAGGACCTTGTCATTTGCAGCCGCGACGGAGGCCCGGAATCC
Source organism: uncultured Prevotellaceae bacterium (assembly GCA_900314395.1). Taxonomy (GTDB): domain Bacteria; phylum Bacteroidota; class Bacteroidia; order Bacteroidales; family UBA932; genus Cryptobacteroides. The sequence goes on from OMVB01000060.1 coordinate 2,088, forward strand.
GATGTGTTTGTCCAGAACCTGCTGGCAATGCTGCAGGAAGACACCTATGTTTTTCATCCGGAGAGTTTCCGGAATAAATGGGAGAATGCGCCTGCCGGCTACAAGGTTTATTCCCGCTCCGGCGGCAATCTTGCCCGGAAATACCACAGCGTAAATGCTGCTGCTTATCCCGATGATTTTCGGGCACAACTTGTGCTTTCCGGCAAAAGTGCGGACGGCTTTGAAAAAGAAGCGTTTGCCGCCATCTGCTCCGGCGTCCGGCATCTTGCGACCGGTCTTCAGATGACAAAGGACGGGAAAGTGATAATCCTTCAGGACAACTACCCCAAGTTTGCAGCGGCAGGAAAGATGGAGGCCGGGGACTTCATAGACCGGACGGATGCGTTCGCAAAGGAGCAGGGCTATCCCGCCGTGCATTTTACCTTTGCGATAAACAGCGGCTCTGGTGCCGGAGAGGGCCGCAACTGGCCGGAATACAGGGAGTTTGCAGAAAAATGCATGGAACTCCTGCTTGGCAAAAACCTTGGCGACAGGCTTACAGTAGCAAGCCTGGACGACCGCCTGCTTAACTATATCCACAAAAACTGGCCCCAAATTGAACTGTGCTACCTTGTAGACACTGAGTGCGGCGGATATAATGACTATATGAGCCTTTTGGACTTTGTTCCGCAGTGGCTTGGTGTCCAGCAGGAAATGCTGGACGACGCCCTTGCCGGCGCAGCCCGTGAGGCCGGAATGCGAATAACCGTTTGGAGAGAATAGAGATGCATACTAAAGAAGAAAAACTTGAAGCCTTCGGGAAACTCCTGGATGTAATGGACCGCCTGCGTGCAAACTGCCCCTGGAACAAGGCGCAAACAATTGATACCCTGCGCCCTATGACTCTGGAAGAGGTCTATGAGCTGAGCGATGCCGTTATGTCCAAGTCAGACGAAGACTTGAAAAAAGAGCTTGGCGACGTCCTCCTTCACATCGTCTTTTATTCCAAAATAGCAGAGGAAGAAGGAAAATATGATATTGCCGATGTCGCAGAGAAACTCTGCCAGAAGATGATTTTCCGTCATCCTCACATCTTTGCCCCTGACGGCAGTCCGGCCAAGTCCGAGGGCCTGACACCGGAAGAAGTTTCCAAGAACTGGGAGATGATAAAGACCAAGGAAAAAGGCGGCAACAAACGGGTCCTGTCCGGTATTCCGGAATCGCTTCCGCCTGTACTCAAGGCCCTCTCAATGCAGGACAAGGCACGCGGAGTGGGCTTCGACTGGGAAGAGCAGTCCCAGGTCTGGGACAAGGTCCGCGAAGAAATGGGAGAGTTCCAGGCCGAGCTTGACGCCATGGCTGCCGCCGGCGGTCATATCGACCCGTCTGTTCTTGCCCCGGAAGAAGGAGCGTCGGAAGAGTTCAAGGCGGCCTATGACCGCGCAGAGGAAGAATTGGGGGACTTCATGTTCGCCGTTATCAACGCCGGACGCCTTTACGGCCTTAACCCTGATACGGCACTGAGCCGCGCCTGCGCAAAATTCCGCCGCCGCTTCACCTACCTTGAGGAACAGACCATACGCAAAGGCCGGAGCCTTCACGACATGACACTTGCAGAGATGGACGCCATCTGGGACGAAGGAAAAGCCAAAGGTTTATAAGAGTTAATAAAACATTTAGTATCTTTGCAGCCGATATGGCAAAGAATATTACAGTGATCGGCCTTGGCCAGATGGGTTCCGCCCTTGCTCTTGTTGCAGCAAAGGCCGGGAACAAAGTGACGGCCGTAGGCACACCTCAAGATAAAGAAATTATCGACGCCTGCATAAGTGAAGGCGGACGTCATCCACATATAGAACAGCGCTTCCCGGACAACGTAAATTTCTGTTACAGTGAGGATTGGGAGGCAGCTTGCAAGGGATCGGACTTTGTTATCGGAGCGATATCTTCATTCGGAGTAGACTGGTTCCTGGAAGACATTCTTGCAAAAATGGACACCTCCATTCCGGTGATATCGGCGGCAAAAGGACTGGTAGACCAGGAAGACGGAAGTCTTATCTCTTACCCGGAATATTGGGAGCAGAAACTCGCCCTCAAGGGCATCAGAAGGGATATATACGCCATCGGCGGCCCTGGGACGGCAGAAGAAATCCGCCGCGGGGAGCACACCCACGTAGCAATATGCGGCCCGGACAAGGGGCTTCTTGTCATGATGAAATCGGCCCTGGAGACCGATACGTTCCATATTTCGCTTACGAAGGACGTCCACGGGCTGGAGAGTGCGGTGGCCATAAAGAATGCTTATGCCCTTGGCGTTGCAATGGCTATCGGCTACACAGGGAAACTGGACCCGGATAAAAGCCACTTCAATTCCCAGGCTGCGGCGTTTTATCAGGCTGCAAAGGAGATGGTGGCTTATCTGAAGGCAGAAAAGGCATCGGAAGACAGCATAATGATTGGTCTGGGAGACCTCTATGTAACCGTTACCGGAGCCAGGACCAGAAAGATTGGCGTTCTTCTGGGAGAGGGCAAGACCTATTCAGAGGCCACGGAAATCCTTAGCGGAATGACCCTGGAGTCCATCGTTATCATCAAGCGTCTGGCCCGGGCCGTGAAGACAAAGGCGGCCCGCGGGCTCGTGAACCTGGCGGACTTCCCTATGCTTACCTTTGTAGACGAGGTCCTGGAGAACGACCGCATAAAGGATTTCCCCTGGAAGTCTTTCACTTTCCAGGATATTTAGAGAGTATTTGATTTATAATTCCATTGCCTTCAAAGTGCAAAAAATAAGGGTCCATGCACTTTGAAGGCAACGTATTATAAATATTAAAGCAACGTATTATAAAATACGCTTTGATATGACAATATGGCAGAAACTTACGGGTTGGCAGATTATTTGCTGAAAATATAAACGCAGTTAACAATTGGATATTATGGCAAAAGATAAGAAACAGAAAAACGGTGCTGAAAAGCCTGCAGAGGAAGAAAAACTCAAAATAGAAGCCCTGGAGGCAGACCTTGACAAGGCCAAAGAAGACCTGGAAAAGGAGAAGAACGACTACCTGAAGCTCCTGGCAGAATTCAACACATTCCGCCAGAGAACCGCAGACGAGCGTAAAGACATCATCAGCAGTGCATCGGCAGATACAATTAAAGGTCTGCTGCCCGTTCTGGACGACTGCGAAAGGGCGATGGAACTTCTTAAGACATCCAAGGACGAGGCCGCCAAAGAGGGCACCAGCCTTATCTACAACAAACTTTTCGCTTATCTGAAAACCCGCGGCCTGGAAAGGATTGAAGCCCTTGGGCAGAAGTTCGACACCGATTTCCATGAAGCAGAGGCAATGATTCCCGTTGCCGATGAAGACAAGAAGGGTCTGGTTTACGATGTCATCCAGACCGGATATCTTCTGGACGGCAAAGTGCTTCGCTTCGCAAAAGTAGTTGTAGGCCAATAATTTACAGGCCGATAGGAGACTTGATTTATGGCAGAGAAAAGAGATTACTACGAGGTCCTTGGGGTTAGCAAATCCGCCACGGCAGACGAGATTAAGTCCGCCTACAAGCAGATTACCCTTAAATGGCACCCATACAAACACGTCAACGACTCGGAGGAGGAGAAAAAGAAAGCGGAGGAAATCTTCAAGGAAGCCTCCGAGGCTTATTCCGTCCTGAGTGACCCGGACAAGAGAGCCAAATACGACCGCTTCGGCCATGCCGGAATTGACGGACAGGGCGCTCCGGACTTCTCCAATATAAACTTCGAGGATATTTTTGGAAGCGGATTCGGTGGCTTCGGCGGCTTTGGCGGCGGCCTGAACGACTTCCTGAACAACATGTTCGGCGGCGGATTCGGGCGCAGAAGCGGCGGACAGTCCCAGGAGAGGGTGTTCCGCGGACGAGACATCCGCACACGCATTAAACTGTCACTGGAAGATATCGCCAAAGGAGTAGAAAAAGAAGTAAGTATAGAGCGCTGCGAGCCCTGCCCGGACTGCGGCGGACGCGGAACAAAGAACGCAAGCGATGTCCAGACCTGTTCTCACTGCCATGGAACCGGACAGGAGCAGAGGGTGACTCAAAGCATCTTCGGCCAGACAGTGGCATATACCACATGTTCACACTGCGGCGGAACCGGTAAAGAGATAAAGAATCCGTGCCGCAGTTGCGGCGGGACAGGAGTTGTCCGCAAGAGAGTATCGGTAAAAGTAAATATCCCCGCAGGCGTAGAAAACGGCATGCAGCTTACCGTCACCGGAGCCGGCCACAGCGGCCAATGGAACGGGCCAAAAGGAGATTTGCTGGTTCTGATTGAGGAACTTCCCCACCCTTATTTTATCCGCCAGGGCAAAGATCTGTTCTATACACATACGCTTACAGTGACCGATGCAATGCTTGGCACAGAAGTGACCGTGCCCGGCCTTGACAGTTCCTTCAAGGTTAAGGTTGAGCCAGGAACACAGTCCGGCTCCATCGTACGCCTGAAGGGCCACGGAATGCCTGGACTCAAGAATTACAGCGGCAGTGGCAACGGAGACTTATACGTGAAATTCCTGGTTTGGATACCCCGCAAACTCTCCAAGAGTGAGAAGGAACTGCTTGAAGGAATCCGTAACAATGAGTCATTCCGGCCTAATTTGAGCCGTGATGACAGGGAGCTTTTTGACAAAATGAAGGAGAATTTCTGATTTTTTGCAGAAAAAGTTTGCAGATAACTAAATTATTCCTACATTTGCAGTCCCGAAAAACAAAGCAACCTCTTACGAGACAATGAATAAAGTAACGTTGCGCTAAAGTACATAGGATTATGGATTTGATTAAATTAGTAGAGCAGTCTTTCCAGAATGAGAAAGTTGCCGAATACCCCCAGTTCAAGGCCGGTGATACTATCACCGTTACCCTTAAGATTAAAGAGGGAGACAAAGAGAGACTTCAGAAGTTCAGAGGTGTAGTGATCCAGATTTCAGGACAGGATCCTTTCACCAAGACCTTCACAGTTCGCAAGGTTTCCAGCGGTGTAGGTGTAGAGAGGATTTTCCCCTTCCAGTCCCCCGCTATTGAGAGCATTGAGGTCAACAAGGTTGGTAAAGTTCGCAGGGCAAGAATCTTCTACCTCCGCAACCTGTCCGGTAAGAAGGCCAGGATCCAGGAGAAGAAGTTCGTAGCAAAGGAGACTGCAGAATAATAAGGGTTTATAACCCGGAATGGCGCCTTAGCTCAGCTGAATAGAGCATTTGACTACGGATCAAAAGGTCGCAGGTTTGAATCCTGCAGGCGTCACGAAGTTTTGAGAACGGATGCACGAATGTGCATCCGTTTGTTTTATGGACTGATGGCAGCTGATAATTTATTTTTCATTTGGATAAAAAGAAATTTCTCCGTAACTTGCAGATGTTCATTACGTTAATTTATTACAAAAAGACTCATGTGCCATGAAACGATTGTTTATCCTGATGCTATTACTGCTGGCGTCATCAGCCCTCAAAGCACAAATCTCCCGCGAAACAATCACTGAAGACGACGGCTTCGTATGGATTCTTGTCATAAAAGAAGGTGAGGAAGACGATTTCTGCGGCGCCGAAGACAAAAACGGAAAAACAATCATTTCCCTTAGAAAAAAATATGTCGATATCGACTATGACGACGGCTTCTTTATCGTAGAAGACTTGGATGGATATGAAGGGGTGATAGACAAGAAGGGGAAAGTTCTCATTCCGACCAACCGCCATTATAAGAACATCCTGTTTGATAAAGAGGATAATCAGTTCCAAGTGTATAAAGATAAAGTGGAATACATATGCGACATTCATGGGAAGGAACTAGGCAAATACAAATATGCAACCGGCCATTCCCAATATGCGACTGCATATAATGCTGCCAAAAAAACTCCTAAAACCACGGGTACCATTGCAACCACTACTGCAACACCCAGTACAGGCTCAGCCACTACTGCCGGCAACCGGCCAATAGTCCGCTCAAAGCAGACAGACAGCAACGGATTTGTATGGTACCAGACCAGATACGAGGGAGACTATTCCGTCTACGGAGCAGAAGACGCTGACGGAAGAACACTTATTCCGTTAAGCAAAGGCTATTCTTCTGTTTTTTATTATAACGGAAGCTTTGGGGTAGAAAAGAACAAGGCCTTTGGTGCATATGACAAATACGGATCCGAAGTTATTTCCACCGACAGAGGTTACGACAGGATTGTCCGTCACGACAACTACTATAGTGTATTTAAAAACGGCAAGGAAGGAGCCTGCGACCTTTCCGGCAAGGAAGTGGTATCTCCTGCTTATAATTCCCTGATATACCTGGATGGTGTTTATAAATATCAGGATTCCTACGGTAACTGGCAGCCCGTTTCCGGTTCACCCTCCGGGTCATATACCACCAGTTCTTCAAGCACATATTCCGGGAGCAGTTCCAGCAGCTCTTACTCCGGTAATGGAGGATTGCTTTATTCCGGAGTATATACCGTTACCGGCGTCTTTGCCAATGAGGCCGGAATAACCAGCAGCGGATTCACATATTTAGTGAACCTCACCATATATGAAAAAAGCCTGACCGTAGAAATGAACGGCTCCAACCCCGACACCAGATACTATATTGGAACAAAGTCGGCATATGGCATCTCCGGAAGAGCATACGGAACTCAAAACGACTATTACCTGGTTACTGATACCGGCAGAGTCACCCATGTTATTTCCGACACAAGTTATATACCTTATTTGGGCAATTTTACACAAACCAGCATGTTCTACCTGGACAACGGCGATACAAGAGCCGCATATATAAGTAACAGCACAGGCGGCTCGGGGAGTTATGGTGGCAGCTCGTCTCACGGAGGGTCTTCCGGCCATTCAAACCGCGGGCAGCAATCCTGCAAGATCTGTCACGGCACAGGACTTTGCCAGACCTGCAACGGCAGCGGCTGGGTAACCAATCCCTACACAAGCAAAGATAGTCCTTGCTCTACTTGTAACGATAAATACGGTACCGGTCCCAACAGAGGTAAATGCTGGTCCTGTCACGGTACCGGTAAAAAATAATTAATTGCCACAGTGACCGCATGCAAACAAACAGTTATGGACAACATTTATCAATTTAGCACCCAGAACGGCCGCGGAGAGACCGTTAAAATGGAAGACTTCAAAGGTCAGGTCCTTCTTATAGTAAATACCGCCTCTAAATGTGGCTTTACCCCTCAGTATGACGGACTTGAGGAACTTTATCAGAAGTATAAGGACCGCGGATTCACCGTGCTTGGTTTCCCTTGCGACCAGTTTGGCCACCAGGAGCCCGGCAGCAATGAGGAAATTGCAGAGTTCTGCCGCCTGAACCACGGTGTAACCTTCCCTCTTATGGCAAAATCAGACGTCAACGGAGAGAACGCCAACCCCATCTTCGCATGGCTCTACAGCAAGAAACCCTTCCAGGGCTTCGGAAGCGGCGTTAAGGCCTTCATGATGGATAAGATGCTTAAGGCCAAGGACAGCACCTATGCAAAGAATCCCAACATCAAGTGGAATTTCACCAAATTCCTGGCAGATAAGGAAGGAAACGTTGTTTCCAGATTTGAGCCTACCGTAGAACCTAAGGACATCGAAAAGGCAATCGAAGAGCAGCTTTAAACAATGAAAAAATACACTTTTATATCTATTAACAATTAAAGAATAATTCATATGAAAAAGAAATTCAGATGCCTTGTTTGCGGCTATGTTTACGAAGGAGAAAACCCGCCCGAGCGCTGCCCGCAGTGCAAAGCTCCCGCCAACAAATTCGTAGAAATCAAAGAGGATTCCGGCAAACCGCAGTGGGCTTGCGAGCACCACATTGGTGACGGTAAAGTAGAGGACCAGGAGATTGTTGACCATCTGCGTGCAGACTTCAACGGAGAGTGCACAGAGGTAGGAATGTACCTTGCCATGTCCCGTCAGGCAGAGCGTGAGGGCTATCCGGAGATTGCCGACGCCTTCAAGCGCTATGCTTTTGAAGAGGCAGAGCACGCCGCTAAATTCTGTGAATTACTTGGTGAAAACGTTTGGGACACCAAAACCAACCTGGAAAAACGCTATCAGGCAGAAGCCGGAGCATGCGAAGGCAAGCTTGCTACTGCAAAGAGGGCCAAGGAACTTGGCTATGATGCTATTCATGACACTGTTCATGAGATGGCAAAGGATGAGGCCCGCCACGGCGCCGGCTTCTATGGCCTGCTCCAGAGGTACTTTGGAAAGTAAAGAATTGAAAATCAACAAGAAACCAGCCCCAAAAGGCTGGTTTCTTTTATTTTACTTCCAGTAATGAAACGACTCCGTCCATGGTGGAGGCCAGGAGCATGGTGGAGCCGTCCGGGCCCGTCCAGACCTCAAGAGGGTTCACCAGGGCAAGTGAGAGTTTATGATACCATAGCAAGGAGCCGTCGGCGGCGGACAAGGCAAAAATATTACCCTTGTCCGTGGGAGTAATGACCATGCCGTTGTGCTCTGCAATAGGAGTTGGACTAATCTCATAGCCGGTCTGGTTCTCTACACGCCAAAGCTGGTCCTGAAGAGGCAGCTGGCCGTCGGCAGGCACGGCGACATCGGCCCGGAAGGCATAAGACTTGTGGAACATCGTCTTTGCGTAAACCGTCTTGCCGTCAGAAGAAAGGCCGATGGCTTCACGGCCGCCATCCACCCAGAAGAGCTGTTTTCCCGTGGCGGCGTCAATTGCATAGACGCGGCGGTCCGGCACTGCCACAAAGATGCGGCCATCGGCCTTGACAGGCCATACAGCGGCAGGCGAATACATTCGCGAAGGCTTGCTGCAACGCCAAATCCATTGCAACTTACCCGTCCGGGTGTCCAGGGAATAAAGCCTGTTTTCCCAGGAGCCGAATACAACCTGCTGCGCATCCACGAACGCACGGCACTCTATAAAGCCCTCAACATCGTCAAAGCTCCAGACAAGGGAACCATCGGCAAGGTTAAGGCAGCGGAAACAGCCGTCGGAAGCCCCTACAAAGACTTTTTCATCGAAGATCACAGGGGAGCCAAGGACGGAGCGCTCCGCCTCAAAAGCCCAAAGCTGCGCCCCTGTGTCGGGATTAAGGGCGTATATCTTTCCGTCCGTACAGCCAAAGACAAGATAATTGCCGGACACCGCCGGAGTAGAAAAAATCTTTCCGGGGAAAGTCTTTGTCCACAGTTTGGAACCGTCCTTGATACGAATCTTGCTTACAGTACCGGAAGACGTCGTGTACCAGGCGTAGTCTCCCCTTCTGGCAAAGCCGGCCACGATATTTGCCGACTCCTGGAACTTCCACCGTTCGCGCACCTGCGGGTACTTGTCGTTGACATCGTACCGCATCCAAGGGTAAGAATCCGCTATCCCGTGGGAATCATAATGGACAGTATCTGCAACAGGGCCGATGGTGTTGGTGTACCAGGGATCCAATTGCACAAAGTTACCGTCGACTATACGCCTTTCGGCGATGGTGACCTTGCCGTCATCGGTGATCCTGAAGATGTTGTAGCCAACCGGCTTGCGTTTGTCCGCCATGCTGGAGCGGCCAAGGACGGCAGGCAGGCCGTCGTAATTCATCTTGTGATTGTTGTGCCAGTGGCCTCCTATCTCAAACTGCACACCAACGCGCTTAAGCTGCTTTGTGACATCAAAGTAATTGAGTACCGATGTATCCTGGGGATAATGATTCACGAAGATACTCCGCTTGCCGGGCTCCAGGTTTTCCAGCCACTCCATGCTTTCGCGGGGAATGAGCGCCGGGGCCATACGCATGTCGGGGCCGCAGTTGCAGCCAAGGAAGCGCCAGCCTTTGAGGTCGAACTCAAAGTGCTCATAACCAAATACTTCCTTGAAGGTATTGCAGCCACTCTCCGACCATTTGGCATCATGGTTTCCCGCAACTACATAGTACTTGTACTTGAGGGAATCCATCATCTGCTTCACAGAATAAAGTTCATCGTCGGTACCGAAATCCGTGATGTCTCCGCCAAAGAGGACGAAGTCCAGGCTGTCCAGGCTGTTGATATCCTTTATGCACAGGCTCAGGGCTTTTACCGAAGGCGCGCCATGGGCATAATGATTATCGGAGATATATGCGAACCTGACATCATCTTCTCTTCACTTCGGTGTGTGGGCGGCCTTTGTCCCGAACATCGGGGCGGGCATTATAACAGCGGCCCAACCGCCTCCGGGAGCCATTTTTACCTTAACCTTGCCGTCACGGGGAACGGAAACAGTCTCTTTCTTGTAATCACGGGCGGCACGGTCTGCATTTATACCGTCCTTGTAAACGTCCATGATATACTTGCCGGGAAGGATGAAGCTAAGGTCCAGTTCCAGTTCGCGGGCGTCCCAGTTGGTTATGGCGCCAACATACCAGACGTCGCCTTTGCGGCGGGCCACTGCAACATACTCCCTGATTTTGCTGTCAAGTGCAACGGTCTCATCCCATACGGTAGGAACGTTAGCGATGAATGATGTGCATTCGGGCTCGCTGAGATAGTTGGACGGAGAGTCGCAGAGCATGGAGAACGGTGCGTCGAATATCATGTACTCCGCAAGCTGATGGCAACGTGTGCCCTGACTCATCGGCTCTGAATTTACGGGACGATAGTTGCTCTTTGTGGCATTGCGCATCGCGCCCTGGGTGTAGTCCATGGGGCCGGCGACCATGCGGATGAAAGGAAGGGTTACGTCATGGGAGACCATGTCGCCCTGGCTCCATTTCATCTGCTCAAGGCCGTACACGCCTTCATAGTTGACCACATTGGGCCAGGTCCTGTTAAGGCCGGACGGCTTGAAGGCTCCGTGGAAGTCTGCCATGAGTCCGTATTTTGCGCAAGTCTGCGCGGTACGCTGGTAGAAGTCTACGACTATCTGGTCGTCACGGTCCATGAAGTCAATCTTGAAGCCTTTGATTCCCATGTCGCTGTAGTGCTTGCAGACTGCGTCCATGTCTTTGTCGAAGGCTTTGTAGCCGGCCCAGAGAATGAGGCCGACGCCCCTTTCCTGCGCGTACTGTGAAAGCATCGGCAGGTCAATTTCCGGAACTACCAGCATGAGGTCGGTCTTCTTGTTCACGGCCCAGCCCTCGTCCAGAATCACGTATTCAATTCCGCATTTGGAGGCGAAGTCGATATAGTATTTATAGGTGTCGTTGTTTACACCGGCACGGAAGTCTACGCCGTAAAGGTTCCAGTCGTTCCACCAGTCCCAGGCCACTTTTCCGGGCTTAACCCATGAGAAATCGCCCTTGGGGTCAGTGGCGAGCTTCCATACCATATCATTGGCTATCAAGTCTTTATCTTCTTCCGCAACGATAACGGTCCTCCAAGGGAAAGCTCTGGGACCACTGCATTTTGCAAGATATTTCTCCCTTTCAAGGATGATTCCCTGAAGCATGTTGTGTCCGCCGATTTCCTCTTTTGCGGGACGTGGTGCAAAGACGCCGTCCACTCCCCCTTCCGCTCCATAGAAGTTAAGGCCGGGATAGTCTGCAAGGTCAGATTCAGTGATGACCAGTTTCTCTCCTGTGAGTGCCTCAACATACAGAGGGGCATAAGAGATATGAGTTTTGTCCCATTCGGAGAGTTTTGAACAGGTGAACAGGTTTTCCTGGGAGTTGCAGAACTGCTCTTCCAGGGGCTTGTTTGTATTTACATAGCTGATGTAGGCCTTGGGATCCCCAGCAAAACGGAACTGAGCCTGCTCTGCCTCTACGTTGTAAGCACCTTTCTGCTTTCCTGCAAAGCGGTATGCGATGCCGTCGTCGTATGCACGGAAGACAAGGTCGAACTCCTTGAATACCAGCGTTATCTGGTTATAGTTATCCTGAACTTTGTTCTTCTTGTACAGGATTGCGTCTTTTACGGTGTTGGATGAAGTTTTCTGCACTTTGCGCACTTTGTCCGATGCGTCTCCGTATACTACGCCCCCGGATAGTTTCATTGATATTGCCGATGGTGCCAGAAGCTGGTTCGCTCCACGGTCAATGGTGTAGCTGATGCCGTCCCCTACGGTGACTGTTGCGGTGATTTTCCCGTCGGGGGATGTTACGGTGTAATTTTTGGGTGCGGCAAATGCCGATGCTGCGATGACCACGGTTGCAAGGGCCGTCAGCAGGGTCCTTTTAATCTTCATCATAAAAATCCGTATTTATTAGTCTGTCTATTTCCCTTCGTTCTTTTTTGGTTGGACGGCCTGCGCCGCGGTCTCTTCTTACGAAGAAGGTTTCTACGGGTGCATGCATTTTGTCCAGTTCTGACTGAGGGGTCAGGTTAATGGCGTAGTCTGGGACGAGTGAGGCGCCGACGCGCTTTTCCAGAAGGGCTTTTACCTTGTATGTGAGGCTGATGGCTCCCTTGCGGATCTCTATTTCTTCGCCGATTTTAACCATTTTGGATGGTTTGGCAGGGATGCCGCCGACTTTTATTTTGTTGCCGTTGCAGGCTTCGGTGGCTTCGGACCGGGTTTTGTACACCCTTATAGCCCAAAGATATTTATCTATTCTTACACTGTCTGCCATTTTCTGTTTTTATTAGTCAAAATGATCATCGTGATCGCAGTCGCAGTCATCATCGTGGTGATGGTGGTGATGATCGTGCTCGTCGGGGAGATAGGTGTCTTCTATCTGGCGGGGAGGAACGGTGGATTCCAGCAGGACGGAGCTGCGGTCGATGGGGACTATGAAAAAGTCTCCGAGTTCTGCGGGAATCAGGAGCGTTTCTCCTGCGGCGAGCAGGTAAGTTTCCATGCCGGTGGGGCCGTCTTTGGGGAATTGGAAAGAGGCTTCTCCGTTAATGCAGGTGTACAGGATAAAAGAGCCGAACTGTTCCGTGTAAATGTGAAGGGCGTCGCTCAGGTGTATTTCCGTGACAGCGAACTCGTCGCATTTGTGCAGGGTTCTGGTTACTTTGTCCTGATCTGCGTGTGCATGGTCGTGGGTTTCCTGGAGCGGGGCAAGGTTAATGAAATCCAGGGCTTCTACAAGGGAGTCCTGGCTGCTGAAGTCGTCCGAGCCGCCGCCATAGATGGCAAAGTCCAGTCCGGACGCCTCCGATACTTCTATTATCTTTACGTTTTTGGCAGCATGTACCGTGCCGGGAGCAATTACAAAAAAGTCGCCCTTATGTACGGGTTCTTCTTTAAGAAGGCCCGTCACACTGCCGTCGGCGCAGGCATTGTACAGCTTTTCTGCATCCAGCGGAGCCTTGAATCCAAGGTAAACAGCCGCACCCTCACGGGCATCGGCAATTAACCAGAGTTTCTTTTTCCCAAGGGCATCGTAACGGCTGGCGGCCAATTCATCATCGGGGCATACGGTAAGGGGGCTGCAACCGGTTTTGACATCAAGGCAGGCGACGGAGAGGGGAAACTGACGGCCGTAGAAATTATAGTTGTCGTCGCCTACGACCCTCTCAAAATAGGTTTCCATAACGTCGTCAAGGGTATCGCCGGCAAGATAGCCGCTGCCAATCTTGGATTCTTCATAACCAAGGTCTGCCACCAAATGGGTGAAGGTGCCCCAAGGGAGGTTTGCTTCCTTGGGGACAATCTTCATTGGATATAGTTTCTTTTCTTCCATACTATTCCTATAGTCCAAGCTTCTTAAAGAAGTCGTTGCCTTTATCGTCTACAAGGATGAAGGCCGGGAAGTCTTCTACGCGAATCTTCCAGATGGCTTCCATGCCAAGTTCCGGGTACTCTACGCACTCGATGCTGCGGATGCTGCTCTGTGAGAGTACAGCGGCTACGCCGCCGATGGTTCCCAGATAGAAGCCGCCATGCTTCTTGCAGGCATCGGTAACCTGCTGTGTGCGGTTACCCTTGGCAATCATAACCAGGGAAGCGCCATGATCCTGGAATTCATCCACATACGGGTCCATACGGTTGGCCGTGGTGGGTCCCATGGAGCCGCAAGGATATCCTGCAGGTGTCTTGGCGGGGCCGGCGTAAAGGATGGGATGGTCCTTGAAGTAAGCGGGCATCTCTTCCCCGGCGTCCAGGCGGGCCTTGAGCTTGGCGTGGGCTATGTCGCGGGCTACAATGATGGTACCTTTCAGGTTCACGCGGGTACCTACGGTGTATTTGGTGAGTTCCGCGCGTACGGCGTCGATACCCTTGTCAAGGTCTATTTCTATGCCCTTCGGGCCCTCGCCGGGACGGCGGCACTCCTGCGGAATAAGCTCGGAAGGATTGGTGTCCATCTTTTCAATCCAAACGCCGTCTGCGTTGATTTTACTCTTGATGTTTCTGTCTGCGGAGCAACTTACACCCATGCCGATGGGGCAGCTTGCACCGTGCCTGGGAAGACGGATGATACGGATGTCATGGGCCAGATATTTGCCTCCGAACTGCGCACCGAGCCCTATCTTCTGGGCTTCTTTCAGGAGTTTTTCTTCCAGGTCGATGTCACGGAAGGCACGGCCGGTCTCGTCGCCGGTGGTTGGCAGGTTATCGTAGAATTTGATACTGGCCAGTTTAACGGTGAGCAGGTTTTTCTCTGCCGATGTACCGCCTATAACAAATGCGATGTGATAAGGAGGGCAGGCAGCAGTGCCCAGAGTCTTCATTTTCTCTACAAGGAAAGGAAGCAGAGTGCCCTCGTTCTGGATGGTTGCCTTTGTCATGGGGTAGAAGTAAGTCTTGTTGGCGCTTCCGCCGCCCTTTGCTACCATGATGAAACGGTATTCATCGCCCTGGGTGGCCTCAATGTCGATCTGTGCAGGAAGGTTGCACTTGGTGTTAACCTCATTGTACATATCCAGCGGCGCGTTCTGGCTATAGCGGAGATTCTCCTGGGTATAGGTGTTGAATACGCCGCGGCTAAGGGCCTCTTCGTCCTCAAAATCTGTCCACACTCGCTGGCCTTTCTCTCCGTGGATGATAGCGGTGCCGGTGTCCTGGCAGAAGGGCAGGACGCCCTTTACTGAAGTTTCTGCGTTGCGAAGGAACTGAAGGGCCACATATTTATCATTGTCCGATGCTTCCGGGTCTTTGAGGATTGCAGCGACCTGCTCATTGTGCGCGCGGCGCAGCATGAACTGGCAGTCATGGAAGGACTGCTGTGCAACCAGCGTAAGGGCTTCCGGAGAAACTTCCAGGATGGTCTTATCTCCAAATTTAGAGGTTTTTACGAGCTTCTCTGAACCGGGAATCTTGTAGTATTCAGTGGTGTCTTTCCCCAACTGAAACATGGGCGCATATTTAAAATCTGCCATTTTTAGTTATTGTTTAATTATTGTCTAATCGAGGTCTTCAATGGTTGCGGGGGAGGCGCCGGAGCCCTGCTGCATAAGGAAGGTGCGCATGAACTCGTTAAGGTCTCCGTCCAGGACGCCCTGGGTGTCCGCCGTGGAATAGCCGGTGCGCAAGTCCTTTACAAGCTTGTAAGGATGCAGCACATAGGAGCGGATCTGCGAGCCCCATTCGATGCGCTTTTTCTGGCCCTCCAGCTCTGCCTGCTTTGCCTGGCGCTTTTTTAGCTCAATGTCATAGAGGCGGGATTTAAGGATTCGCAGGGCGTTCTCTCGGTTGTCGAACTGCGACCTGGTTTCCGTGTTCTCTACCATTATGCCCGTTGGGATATGACGCACGCGCACGCCGGTCTCTACCTTGTTCACATTCTGGCCGCCGTGGCCGCCGCTGCGGAAGGTGTCCCATTCCAAATCCGACGGATTTACGACGATGTTTATGGTGTCATCGACAAGAGGATAGACAAAGACCGACGAAAAGGTGGTCTGCCTCTTGCCCTGAGCATTGAAGGGCGATATTCTTACAAGCCGATGAACGCCGTTTTCTGCCTTCAGGTAGCCGTAAGCATACTCTCCTTCGAACTCGATGGTGGTGGATTTGATGCCGGCCTCGTCTCCGTCGACAAGTTCTGTAACCGTCATCTTCATGCCGTTGCGTTCTCCCCAGCGGGTGTACATTCGCATGAGCATGGCAGACCAGTCGTTGGACTCTGTGCCGCCGGCGCCGGAATTGATTGTAAGGATGGCTCCAAGATTGTCGCCCTCCTCTCCCAGCATATTCTTGATTTCAAGCTCCTCTATCTGCTTTTCTGCCGCGGTGAAAGCCTCCTGAAGCTCTTTATCCTCTGCGGTTTCTACGGCTTCGTCTCCCTCTGCGCTGTGGCTGTCTTTGGCGAACTCATAAAGAACGCCCAGGTCATCCAGCGCGGAAGCAGCTGAGTCATAGGTGGTTACCCATGCCTTGACGCTGTTCATGGACTTCATGAAGGCCTCCGCCGCTTTGGCATCGTTCCAGAAATCCGGAGCCTGCGTCTTAAGCTCAAGCTGCCGGACCTTGGCCCGTTTGCCCTCTATGTCAAGGCAAACGAGCAAGGTTTCCAGCCTGTCCCCAAGCGACTTTATTTGTTCTGTAGTTACCATTATCCACAATAGAAGTACTTTTCTACCAGTTCCTTCATAAGGTTAGGGTCTGCCTTGGCACGCTCATGGAGGTCTTTGTCGTCGAAGGCCTTGAGAGACTTGACGATACCGTCTATCATACGGGGCTCGAATACACCGGCTGCCTCAAATACCTTGCGGCTCTTCTCCAGGCACTCACCGGACTGGCTGCAGCAAACGGGCAGGGAATCCAGGGTTGCCAGGCGTGCGGCGTTCTCGCTCTTGTGGATATCCATATCCACGTATTTATCGGCAGCAATCTTAAGGGCCTCATCTACAGGAAGTTCCAGACCGTAACGGGCTGCGACGCAAAGGCCGGACATAAGCTGATAGATATCTGCGGAGCAGTCCGGGCAGCGCATCTCGAAGGTCTGTTTGTCTGTAGTATCAAGGTCTGCAGAAGGCTGCTGGGGATTGGCCGCGTGGCACATATCCTTGCCGCTGGACCATCCCAGGGGAACGCGTACCAGGGCGGAACGGTTGCAGTCTCCCCAGCAAACATTGGTGGGAGCCTCCTGGTGAGGCACAAGACGGAAGTAAGAAGTAGGATTCTTGTTGCCGAAGGCAGTGATTGCAGGGGCCATGAGCATAAGGCCTGCGATTGCACGGCGGGCCTCCTCCGACAGTTTGCCGTCCTTGCCAAGAGTGGCGTTCTTGCCGTCCTTCATAAGGCGCATGTGGATATGCATTCCGCTGCCGGCCTTTCCTACGGTTATCTTGGGTGCGAAGCAAACATCAAGACCGTACTGGTATGCCAGGTTACGGATAACCCATTTTGCAAGCAGGAGCTGGTCTGCGGCGGTCTCTACCGGATTGGGAAGGAACTCTATTTCATTCTGTTCATAGACTTTGCCGTCCTGGCAGAAGTTTCCTACCTCACTGTGACCGTATTTGATCTGGCCTCCGGTCTTTGCCACGAAGTCCATGCAATTGCGGCGGAATTCGTTCAGTTTAGCAAAAGGCTCAGACTCATGATAACCCCTCTGGTCCGTTGCCGGGAAAAGAGGATCCTCGTCCGTAATAACGTAGTACTCAAGCTCTCCCATGGCCTCGAAGGTCATTCCGGTAGACTTGAAGAACTCGTTTTCCGCGCGCATAAGCGTCTGGTAAGGGGCGCAGGAGAACGCGCTGCCGTCCTTGTCAAAGAAACTGCACAGGAAGCAGAGAGTAGGAATCTCACTGAACGGATTCACAAAGGCTGTCCTGTAACGGGGCAGAACGTAAAGGTCACTGTTTCCGGCCTCTACGAACGACGGAAACAGGCTGGAGCCGTCTACACGCTCACCCTCCGTGAGCACTGTCTCTGCGTAGGAAAGGTTGTTGATTACGAAATTAAGGGTCTTTACCCTGCCATCCTCTGCCGGATACATGAAATCAATCATGCGGATGTCGTTTGCCTTGATGAATTCGATAAGGTCTTCACGGGTGAATTCCCAGGGATGTTTCTTAAGAAATGCAACTACTGCGTTGGGGTTAAGTTGAAGTGTTTTGTCCATATTCAGCTATGTTATACTGTTGTTTTTAAATAATTCCTGTAAAGTTTTCAAAGATAGTCATTTTTTTGTAATTTTGTCATAGTTAAAGGCATGATTATATGATTGGTGTTTTTGATTCCGGTTGCGGCGGCTTATCTGTCCTCAAAGAAATTGTCCGGCTTCTGCCGGACGAAGAATATATCTATCTTGCGGACAACGCCCACTGCCCTTACGGAGAAAAGTCTCCGGAGTACATTACTGACCGGTGCCGTGAGATTACCCGCCTCCTTATGTCCAAGGGGGCCGATATCATCGTGGTGGCCTGCAACACCGCCACTGCGGCCGCAATCAACACTGTCCGCGGAGAGTTCGACATCAAGTTTATCGGCATGGAACCGGCCGTCAAGCCGGCGGCCCTGGGAACCCGCACCGGCGTAATTGGCGTCCTTGCCACGGCAGGTACGCTCAAAGGCTCCAAGTATCTGGCTTCAAAGGGAAACTATGAGGACGGTTGCCGCATTGTAGAGCATGTGGGAGAAGGATTCGTAGAGCTGGTAGAGGCCGGGAAGCTTTCCGGCCCTGAGACAGAGGCTACGGTAAAACGCAGTCTCACTCCCCTTCTGGACGCCGGTGCTGACACAATCGTCCTTGGATGCACCCATTATCCCTTCCTGCTTCCCACCATGCAGAAAATTGCAAACGTGAGGTTCATAGACCCGGCGCCGGCGGTTGCAAGGCATCTGGTATATGTAATGGTTCAGGAAGGACTGCTGGGAGAGCGCCAGGCCACCAAGGCCCTGGCCACAGTGGTGGCTTCAGAAGAAGCCCGTGCCCTTGGCCAGGAACTCCCGCCAGTTCCAAGGCCAAAAATCGAACTCATCGCCACCGGAGACCCTTCCGGCCTGGAAGCCCTTTTTGAAACCGTCTTTGTCGGATAAATCACAAAAAGAAAAAACATACCCCAAAAGCCATAGACCCTTATTTTCCGGCTTTTGGGGTATGTTTTTTTTATTTTGTATCAACCGATACTATCTGTAGATAGAATACCTGCTTGCAAGAGTACCGTACATTTGGCCGAGAACCTCAAGATAAGGTCTGCCGCTTACAAGAACAGTACGGTAAACAGTGTCGTCCACCCTGTACAGCTCCATTCCGTTAATTACGATGGTCTCATAGTCGTCCGGAAGCTCGTCTACAAGTGCTCCTGCGGGAGGAACAATGACCTCGTAGCGGCCGTTACGGTTGATGATGTAGAATACACCGTCGTCATAGTAATAATCCCAGTTTGCGTATGCATAGCTCTGGGCAAGTCCCAGCCTGTAAGCAAGGTCGTAAGAACTCTGGGCATAATTCAGGTTCATTGCGATAGCCCTGTTCCGGGCGGCTATATAGGCATTGTTCTGGGCAATGATACGGTTCTGCTCGTCAATATACCTGCTGTAAGAATCCCAACCGGTGTAAGTACGGTAAGAATTGGTATAGAAAGAGAAGGTTACGCGGCCGAAGGGAGTCTTTACGGTCTTTGTAACGACAACTCCTACAGGAGGACGGCATACAATATAGCTGCTTCCGTAAGGACGATAGTAGACATCGTTGTACAGATAATAGTCAATGCCATAATACTTTACCCTCTTGTAGCTGGGTGGCATATGAGGAACCTGCCAGCCGTAATAGTGGGAATCGTGGCCGTAGAAGCTCTTGGGAGTATTGTAGGTCTGATAGCCTCTCTCACGCGGAGCGATTCTTTCTACGTTATTGTTGGTTATCCTGTAGTCCGATGCAGTCTGGGTGCTTCCGGAGTTCTTGCTGCCTGTAGTTGCAGCTGTTGTACTTACGGAAGTGAGACCCTTCCTGGTTACATTTACAGAAGAGGTTGTTCCCGTCTGGGTTGTACCGCTCTGGGTAGTTGTACCGGAAGTAACTGTTCCTGAAGTCGTTGCAGTCGTAGTCCTGGTGGTACTGCCGGTGGCGGTTGTGGTCCTGGTAGCAGAGTTTGCGCCCGGAACGGTAGTCCTGCCGCTGGTAGAAGTAGTCGTAGTAGTACGGTTCTGCGAAGAAGTCGTAGTAGTACGGTTCTGTGTAGCGGAAGTGGTTGTTCTGGTCTGCGTGGTACCGGACTGCGTAGTGGTAGCCGCAGACGAACCGGAAGAGCGTCTTACGCTTGAAGAGTTGGAACTGGTTGTAGCAGAACGGTTATTCTGGTTCTGCGTGGATTCAGTTTTTGTGGAAGAGGTTCCTGTGCGCCCCCTCCTTACTTGTGCAAAGCTGGAGGAGGAAGTAATAAGCGCTGCAAGCAATACTGCCGCAACTGAATAGCCTGTTAAAGTTCTCATGTTAAATCCTCCTGAGTTTTAATATAAATAATACTTCTTTGAAAGAGCCTTGAAAGCATCGGCGTCCTTGTTCCAATAATCCCGGATATCGGCCACCTTCAAACTCTTTCCAAAGTTAATTCTTACATAATCCGTACCACAAACCAAATCGAACATATTCGTCCTGCCCGATGAAAGCTCAAAAGGGTTCTTCCCGAAGAGTTCTCCAACGGCCTGCATCACATAGAACTGAATCATGGTCAGGGGCGCCGCCTCATAGTCGGAGAAATGGAACTGAACGCCGTGGATAAGCTTTCCCTGGAGCGGGCCGAACATCGGCTTAAAATGAATCGTCCTGAAGTCCACACCCGGAATCTCATAGCTGTCAAGGCGTTCCTTAAGCTTATCGGCATCAATCCATTCGGAGGCGAAAACCTGGAAAGGAAGGGTGTATCCTACACCTATGTTAAGGTATTCGGCGGCATTGAATTCTCCGCAGATTCCGGAAGCCGGATAGTCGATGGCGGAGCGGCCTGTGGGGATGTTGGGCGACGGGAGTATCCAAGGGAGCTCCGTGTCTGCATAGACCATGTCGCGGGTCCAGCCTTCCATCGGCACAACAGTAAGTTTGCATTTAAGATGCTGGTCCTTGCCACGCTCGCCGGTGTTGAGTCCTTCCTCGTTAATCAGAAGAGCCAGTTCTCCCACGGTAAGGCCGTAGACATAAGGGATGGCAAACTCGCTGACGAAGGAATAAAAGCCGGGCTCAACTACGCAGCCTTCCACCTTGTTGCCGCCAAGGGGATTGGGGCGGTCCAGCACTACGACCTCTATTCCAAGCTTTGCGCAGGCCCGCATCACGAGGCCAAGCGTGCTGATAAAGGTGTAGCTGCGGGCGCCCACGTCCTGGATATCGTACACCATGACGTCTATGCCCTTAAGCATATCTGCCGATGGTTCCCTGTTCTTGCCGTAGATTGAATATACGGGGATTCCGGTTGCGGGGTCCGATGCGTCCTCTACCTTTGCGCCGGCATATGCGTCACCGCGCACTCCATGCTCCGGCCCGAAGAGGGCTACCACCTCTACGCCGGGGGCCTGGAAGAGTATGTCGATGGTGGAGTTAAGGTGGCTGTCCACGCCGCTGGGATTGGTTACGAGGCCTACTTTCTTGCCGATCAGGGGCGCAAAGCCGTTGTCCCTGAGGACCTCGATGCCGGGTTTAACCTTAGCAGCATATGCAGCAAATACGCTTCCCAGTATTATGCTGGCTATTAGTATTACTCTTTTTATCATATATTAGCTATTTTACCTTCGAAGAGAATCATTTGGGACGTAGTGTCGTAAATGAAGAAAAGGAAGGGCTTGTCAACCCTGATTACTACAGGAGGGTCCTGGACAGCTACGGAAGTCCTTCCAAGAAGGATTGCAGTAACTGCTGCAGCCTCTGCACCTTCCTCGTTGACCTCAAGGACACACTTCTGGACAGCCTTGCTGACGAACAGCTGCTCGTCGGAGATACCGGAAAGGTCTCCGGCAGGGTTGAAGGCCAGGCTGGCGCCAAGCTTCCCCATAATATCGTTAAGAACCTTTGTAAACTCCACCTTGAACTTAGGGAGGGACAGCACAACTTCCTGGCCCCAGCGGAGTTTCTTAAGGATTTCCTGGAATTTAACGGCATTGAGTTCCTTGACAGTCTTGTCCATGTCGTCCGGAATCGCAAAGAGCATTGCGTACTTCTTGTTCTTATAAGGAAGGTTCACAACCTTGCAGCCGGGAAGAAGAGCGTACTCGAAAGACTTGGATGTCTTGTGCATGAAGTCCACCTCTGCATCGCCGGCTTCTCCGTGGAAGACCTCCTTGAAAGTGCTTTTCTCATTGAATGCGGTCAGCCAGGGAGCCTTGAAGTAAAGAGCGTTCATAAGGATGGCCCTGATGGAAGGGTCAAGCTCGTCAATTATATGACTGATAAGACCTTCCGTATGCTTTGAGCACCAGCCGTTTATAGCCTCAGGGGTGAAAGGGTCGCCGGCATCGGCAGAATAAAACTGGGCGGCGTAGCCGTTCTTAAGAGTGCTGATATAACTGTCCTTGGCTTTGAAACCCTTGTTCAGCCACAGGGAGTTGGCAGTCTTTACGGTGTTCAGGGAATCTGCGTAAGGGAATTCACCATAGTAGGAACTCCTGGACAGGGATGCCACAAGGCCGTCGCGGGTTGCCCCCTTTGCTCCGTCAGTCAGCATTGAGAATGCCATACCGGCGCTGTATGGAGAAAGGACGATGTCTCCCTTGGAAGACTGGGCATAGGCTTCCTTGAAGAAGTTCATGGAAAACTCCAGTTTCTCTACGGAAACGTCGGGCTTTTTCATGACGTTACCGCTCTGGGGTACTTCGGGTGCCACGGCGGGAACAACATCAGGTCCCACCGGAGCAGCATCGGCGGTCTTCTTTGCCGAGCCGCAGGAGGCAGCGATTGCAGCCATAACTATTACCGGTATAAGTTTCATATAATCAATTATTTAACCTTTTTCTTTCCATACTCCGGGTCTACCTTGCGCTCTGCAAGGAAGGTGACAACCACTGTGGCAACGCAGCAGAGCATAACCATCCAGAAGAACCATACATAGCCTATCTTTTCCTGGATGAAGCCGGCCACGAAGCCCGGAAGCATCATGCTAAGCGCCATGAAAGCTGTACAAATTGCATAGTGGGAAGTCTTGAACTCGCCCTCTGAGAAATACATCATGTACAACATATATGCCGTGAAGCCGAAGCCGTAACCGAACTGCTCAATTGCAAGGGCGATGGTGATAACAACCGGATTTGTAGGAACCGCCATGGCCAGATATACGAAGGTAAGGCAAGGCAGGGTCATGCCAAGGGCCATCCACCAGAGGGATTTCTTAAGGCCTACGCGAGAGGCGAAAATACCACCCAGGATGCCTCCAAGGGTAAGCGCCAGGACTCCGAAGGTTCCGTAAACGATACCTACCATATCTGTGTCAAGTCCAAGACCGTCCTTTGCTACAAGGAAGGGCTGGCACATCTTGATAAGGAAGCCTTCCGGCAGGCGGTAAAGCAGCATGAAGGCAATTGCCAGCCAAACGCCCTTCTTCTTGAAGAAGGAAGAGAATGAGCGGCCGATTTCCTTGACGGAGTTGGCCTGCTGGCCGTCCGATGAAACGCGGGGTGCATCATTCTTGCTCTTGGGAAGGAAGAAGATATGATAAAGGGTGATGATTGCGAATACTATTGCCGATACGCCCAGGGTTACCTGCCAGGAGAAGGGGATGTCCGCAACGCCGTCCGGTGACGCTGCCGCGGTCTTTTTCTCTACGATACCGGCGATGAATACCAGAACGCCCTGTCCGAATACCGATGATATCCTGTAGAATACGCTCCTGATTCCGATGAATGCGGCCTGGCTGCTCTGGTCATGGGCCAGCATATAGAAGCCGTCGGCGGCGATATCATGGGTGGCGGAGGCGAATGCGGTCAGGATAAAGAGCACCAGGGTGAGCCAGAAGATGGTAGCCGGGGTCTGCCCGGAGGCTACCATTTCTGCGCTTGGCTTGGGCAGTGTGAATGTGAGGAGCACCATGGCGGCTACCATGAGCAGCTGCATGGCTATAATCCACCAGCGTTTGGTTTTAACAACATCTACGATAGGGCTCCAGAGTCCTTTGAGGAACCAGGGGAAGTAAAGCAGTGTGGTAAAGAATGCGAGTTGTCCGTTGGGGACGCCCATCTTGGCGAACATCATTACGGAGATGTTGTTTACAAGAAAGTACGGGATTCCTTCTGCGAAATAAAGGGTTGGAACCCAGAACCAGGCGAGCCATTGTTTGTCGCTGTGTTTCTGGTAGAATTTCTGAATAGAAGCCATATGGTATAATATTTTATTATCTTTTGTTGATTGCAACTGTTTAAACCCATGGACCCTTATTTTTCGGGTT
>OMVB01000005.1 GCA_900314395.1 uncultured Prevotellaceae bacterium
TCAAGCTCTTTACTGCAATTGAGATTGCCATTGAGATTGCTTGCGGATTTTAGGAAATCCAAAGACATGACAAAGAAAACGCCCCGGCTGTGAAGCCGAGTCGCTGATGGAGGATGGCCTGGAGGGTGGCGGAGTCGGATTCGCGCTTGCGGTTGGCGGATTCTCCGTAGGCTTTTGAGTAGTATTTGTAGGGGTTCCATTGCAGGAAGGGTGTCCAGCGGATTTCGCCGAAGAGTTCGGTGGAGAAGCTGGCGGCGAAGATGGCGAGTTCGGTCTTGTTTTTCCCCTGGAACTGGTAGTGGTCGCCGACGATATCGGCGGCCTGGGCTCGGCGCCAGATGGACATGGCTTTGGCGGTGGTGATGTCTGTGAAGACGGGACGGAGGTGTTTGGGGAGGCGACGGAGGCGGCTGAGGCTGAGTTCGAGCCCGGGTGATGGTGCTGTGGCGTTCGTCCTGGTTCTGCGGGATGGCGGCACCGGAGAGGAAGGTGTCAATGCCGTCCTGGAATTCGTCGATGGTGATTTGGTCGAGGCAGGGGAGTATGGGCTATTTGTCCTTCCGGAGATTCCGCTTGCGGGCGATGGGCACAGACGGCTTTGCGGTGGTGAGAGGCCGATGAAAATGTTCCGCCAAAATTGCTCAAAAAATCAAAGTTTGGCGGAACATTCAGACATCCTATTTTCTTATACTTTGTTAATTATCAATGTGATAGTTCATCCATTCAACGCTTTTTCCATGGCGCCCATGGCGTCGGTCTTGGCTTTTTCTGCGATGTCGATGTAGGGTTTCATGGATTTGTAGTCGGCATGGCCGGTAAATTTCATCACGACCTGCGGGGCGACACCGATGGAGAGCATGAAGCAGATGAAGGTCTTTCGGCCGCAGTTGGTGCTGATTTCGCTGTATTTGGGAACCGTGATGTCGTAGCGCTGCCCTTTGCGGAATCCGGTGATGTGGGTGGGGCCGTTGAATTCGCAGAGCTCACAGATTTCCTTGATGTACTGGTTCATCTTCTGGTTGGAGATGACGGGAAGGGCAAGGTCTCCGGGGAAATTCTGGTCTTTGTATTTGTCCAGGATGGCCTGGGCGTAGGAGTTGAGCTTGATCTGCAGGCGGGCGTTGGTCTTTTGGGTGACAACGGAGATGGTGCCGTTTTGGGTGTCGTCTGGAAACCTAAAGAATATAGGGTTTTAATTTCCCCAGCACCACGGAAAACCCCTCTCAATGCATTTGAGAGGGGTTAAAATGTTCCTAGAATGTTCCTAAATTGTGGGTATGAATGGAAAAAAGTCTGGGAATGTTCCTCGCGGAGTTTCCCAGACCATAGCGAATATAAAGTCAGCTATTTTAACGGCTGCTTCGTAGGCAAAGGTAGCAAGAGATTGTGGAAAAGCCCACTTTTTCGTATCTTTGATATGCCGACCTGCAACCTAAACTCTGTGTCCTATGAAAATCTTAATCGACAATGGGCACGGCCGGGAAACTGCAGGAAAGCGAAGCCCTGACGGCCGTCTCCTTGAATGGGCCTACAACCGGGAAATTGCCCGGCGGGTTGTGGCCGAACTCCAAGCAAAACATTACTATGCTTCTCTCCTGGTACCAGAAGACGAAGACATTTCCCTGGCGGAACGCTGCAAAAGGGTGAACCGCGTTTGCGCCGAGCTGGGCCGCCTGAACGTCTGCCTGGTTTCCATCCACGTGAATGCCGCCGGCCGAGGCAATAAATGGTACAATGCCACGGGCTGGTGCTGCTACACGATCAAAGGCCAGACTGAGGGAGACAAGCTGGCCGACTGTCTCTGACAGGCAGCAGCTCGGATCCTGCCAGGACATCGGATGCGCTTCGATTATTCCGACGGAGATCCGGATCAGGAAGCAAACTTCGCCATTCTCCACAAGACTGCATGTGCAGTATGCCTGACTGAATCTGGATTCATGGATTGCAAAGAGAGCCCGGAGTTCCTCTTCAGTGAGGAAGGGAAGGATGCAATTGTCCAGCTGCACGTCGAAGGAATTGAAGCATACGTCCAGAGCTGCGCAGAAGACAGAACCAAATTCCGGATAAATCGCGACGTATGCGCTGGCGCGTTCCCGGCGCGTTTTTGAGACGTTGCAGCGAATGTCATAACAAACAATGAAGCCCAACCATTATATGTGTAATGATTGGGCCATCTAAATGCCTCAAAGAATACTAGATTCTATGATGTCATGGATATTCGAAAAGAGTAACCCCTTCTATAAAACAATTCTGTATTAATCAGCCGATTATATCTGAAACAGATTTGCAACCGTCGAGAATAAACCCTTAATTGCAGAAAAAGGAAGTAACAATAAAGCCACTATGCAACCCTGCTTATTCGCTGGATTAATAGACATCCCCATCCCTTCTTTATAGCAATCTTTGCAAATATGGTAGGTCTCTTCTGGATGAAATCCATTAGTGTAAGTATATATAGTTCCCTTTATTTCAGCGCCGCACAAAGGACAACGCCCATTATCAATGAGTCCTATAGATTTTAAATAATTATAGTGCTCTGCATTGTTAATAGCACCGGAAAAAAAGTACCTTGCATCTGTTACTTTGTAAGGTGCATAATTATTCTGAAACCGTCCTAATGATTCATTAAACCCTGCGCCCTTATATCCGGCAGCATTAAGTTCATTAGCTATAGTCTCCATCCATTCAACATAAGACATTGCTTTTACTTGTTCAGATGTATACTTGGTCATATTATTAGATGTTATACAGGTAGATGAAGACAAAAGTACAAAGAATCAATCAAAAGACCAAAAAGAAAGGGAGTATGTTGCAGTAAAAAAAGTATCCTTTTGTGGAAGACTACACACGAAAGGGATACAATAATAAACTATTTCGGTCACGAGAACTGGCGTTGGCTAGTCACATTGTGCAGATAATCTGGAAAAAGTAGGAAGAAAATTCTCATCCAGTTTAATGAGCATCCGTGTCACCATCCACAATACCAACGAACATACATTATCCGCTAAATCATAGTACAGTAACTCCCGGCGAAAGCACGTAACTCTTAAATCCTCACTTCAACTTCGGCCCGCCGACATCTTCGGTGAAGTCCGCATCTATTCGGCCGGACTGGCCATCGTTCCATTTGTCTTGGCGCTGCTCTTTTGTCGGGGCGACCTTGCCACTCCAAGAGGCGCCGTGCGGCTGTCCTACGGGATATAGGATGCGGGCGATGGGCGCAGACGGCTTTGCGGTGATGCGCTGCGTAGCGGTCACCGGCGAGAGGATGATATTCGCCGATGGGAATGTTCAAAAGATTTTTGTCTATTTTCAGAACTGTTTATGCGCTCTGATGGGTAAAATTGTCGAAATGCAACAGGTTTACAGGGTAAAATTGTCGAAATCTAAAATTTTAGTGCTTTTTCCATGGCATCCATGGCGTCTGTCTTGGCCTTTTCAGCTATGTCGATGTAGGGTTTCATGGACTTGTAGTCAGGCGGCGGGGTCTTGTGTGGGCACAGGCAAAGGGTTATAGCAGTGGCGTCATGTAGAGCGGGAGGTATGTAATACCCTCTTTGACCTCAACGTCATTGGTGTGCAGAACGTATGGAGTGGAAAGATACTGACCGAACTTCTTGATGCATTTTTTGATGGAGGTGAGCGTGTAATTGGTGCTGCTCTTCACCTCGATGGGTGAAATGTTATGCCGGGAAGTGACCATTTCCTTTTGGATAAGGAAATCTATCTGCATACGGTTTTCAGCATCTTCCTTATCGTAGTTGTTGTAGAAGAAGAGTTTGCTTCCAGCGGTCTTTAACATCTGGGCCACAATGTTTTCCACCAGCATTCCTTCGTCGATTTCCAGTTTGTCAAACATAAGTTTCTGGTAGATTTCATTGGTGACGATGCCACGGGCACTGAATGCCAGGGATATGAGCAGACCAGTGTCGCAGAAGTAGCATTTGAGAATGGTGCGGTCTTCATTAAGCTGGAGGCCGATGTTGGGTGCAGTGGTATTGTAGCAGATATTCACTAGTTTGGCATCGTCCAGCCAAAAGAAAGCGCTATCGAATTCGCGCATGCGGGCTTCATCCTTGAGGGCGGAAAGCGTGAACTGTTTTTCTTTCTTTTGGAGTTGTCCGGGAATGGCGTCATAGATGGCGCTGACCCGGGCGGTAAGTCCTCCTGCGTATTTCTTGATGTCGTTCTTGTAGAGGCGAAGGATCTGGCGCTTGGCGGCATCGACTTTGGTGAAATCACGGGAGGCGGCATATTCGGCCACAGCTTGCGGCATACCACCCACGATGAGATACTGCCGGAAATAGTGCAACGCTTCACGGTGAAAATCGCCCATCGGCTTGCACTTTTCAAATTGCTGCCGGATATAGGGCATCAGGACTTCATTCCCCATAGCCCAAAGGAATTCTTCAAAGTCCATGGGATACATGTCAATTCCATCCTCTTCGGAAGGAACGACTATGTTCTCAACGTTTTTCTTGATGGATATGAGCGAGCCTGTCTCCAGATAGTCGAAGCGGCCGTCTTCAACCAGCGCCTTGATGGCCTCGCGGGCTTTGGGGCACTTCTGAACCTCATCGAAGATAATCAGCGATTTGCGAGGCGTGAGTTGCTTCTTATAGTGGAGCTGGATGTTCTGAAGGAGCGTCCCCACGTCCTCAAGATACTCCTCGAACCAGTCCTTTACACGCTGCGGCGCCCGGCTGAAATCGATAAGAATGAATGAGTCATATTCATTGCGGGCAAATTCCTTTGCAATGTAGCTCTTGCCTACACGACGCGCACCCTCAATCATAAGGGCTGTAGTGCCGTTTTTCTCTTGCTTCCATTGGAGAAGCTTGTCATATATCTTTCTTCTCATAATCACGAATCCTAGTTTTTTCAGAAGGCATTTTATACACCTTTCCGCGATTTTTTACAAGGGCAAATTTACACCTTTCCGAGAATTTTGCAAAATTATTCTGCCCAGGCTGCACCAATCTTCTTCATCGCGTCCTCTTTGGATTTCTCCGCAATGTCAATGTAGGGCTTCATGTTGTCAACATATTCAACCACAACGGAGCGGCCGGAGGCATCGGAGATGGCATAGTGGTGGGCGGCTACGGTGGCGGCATTCTTGAGCATGTAGCAGATATAATGATGGTTTCCGGGACGATTAACCGGTCAGCTTCGGCAACAAGCTGCCCGTTGAAAGAGCTCGGTCGATGACTGTCAGTGCGTGATCACCTCCTTTTGAGCTTTTCGATGGCGTGCTCGAGACTTTCGGAGGGGGCGATAATATTGTAGTCGGCCCAGAAGTCAGGGTCAAAAAATTCAGACGCTTTGTCGCTCAGGATGTCGCTCCTGTTGAACCTGTCTTTCCTTTGGATAGGGGAGACAGGTTGACGTACGTCGGTGATTACCAGCTCGTTAACAGCAGTGTACTTGGTGCGGAAAAGGCGCTTGCGCCAGTCGCAGCTGAAGCGCATGACAGAGCGGAAGTATTCCATCCGGGACTTGCCGCCTTTCAAGGCGTAGTTGATCACGATTGTCGCTTCCTCCGGAACAAAGCGCAAGGAAGAGGGCTTGCGGACCAGCAGGACGCTGGTAGCTTTAGCCCTGTCCTTCACGTCCATCGACAGTTCAATGCGGGTGAAAGTCAGCAGCTCGCGGTCTATGTAAACCGTACCGTAGTACAAAGGAACATCGGCCTCAAATATAGGTTTGATTTTTACAACAAACTGAAGCCTGTCGCCGATGTAAGCAGAGCGCGCCAACTCGTATCCATAGCAGTCCAGGGCGTCTTTATTAAACAGAATCTCCGAGTTCTTCACCACGTCCATCGACAGCGCCAGGGTAGGGCCGCCCTGAGTCTTGACGCTAAGGGTATCCTTGCGCTTCTGGCTTATAAGCGTACGGCTCTTTTCCAGCGCCGCGTTGTCCCTGTAGACTGCTCCGTCATATTTATGCTTGTACAGGCGCGCCACGGCCTCTGCCACGTATGTGTAGCGGCTGCCCTTTTGAAGAGTCTCCCTGTAGAAGCATTCCAGCAGCTCCGATTCTGTGCAATATGTGCTCCATACGTTCTGCATCGCCGCTTCTATGATATCCCTTGGGTTGCCATAGACGATGGACGCTTCCTTCAGCACCGTGTTCTCCTTCTCCAGCCTTACCACTATGAAAGAGCCTTCATTCCGTTGCCTGTTTGTTTTATAGCCGATGTATGATACGTCGATGGCCTCTATTGGCCCGTCGCTGCGAAGGATGAAGTGGCCGTCTGCGTTGGTGACCGTAGCGTGATGTTTGTCCGGCACCGATACGTGTGCCGATTCGATGGCCCTGCCGCTGCGCGAGTCCACCACCTTGCCCTGTATGGCGTAGCCCAGGCGTACGCTGTCCGTCTGCGCCCGGCCGCTCACTACGGCAAGCATTGCAGACAACAATATGATTATCATCCTCTTCATGTTCGCAAATATAACACAAATTTAGGATTTGTGTGCATTTTCGATGCGATTGATGGCTTCAAGGGCTTTTTTATATGAAAGAGCTGGCGCTCCTGCAGCCAGAGCCCGGCAAGCGACGTTAACGAAACATCCTGTGACATAAACAAATATTAAAAGAGTTTCCGCTTTAAGCTACGAGCTTAAGGGCGGCTTTGTTGTGCCTGGTAATGGGGAAAAACAAACTAACAAATCCATACTACTATGAACAAAAAAGACATTCGAGGAGGAATAATGAAATCTTTCTAATAGAATTCCGAGGTCCTGGTAACAGAGCCT